>JBBRIK010000654.1:0-4403 GCA_038221045.1 Gemmatales bacterium | reverse complement strand
CACTTCTCCCACAGGGCCGAAAGCCCGACGAGAATGCTGACCACGTAGTGAGCGCTGGGAGGCTTGTTGCGCCGGCTCGGGGTCGTCATCATCTTGTCGCGGAACGCCGCCGCCATCCCCGGAGAGATATCAGCGGGGCCGCAGGGAGTCCCGACGTCGTACATCTTGCGGACGGCCCGGATGATCTTCAGGTAGTAGCCGACCGTGGTCTTCCGGATACCCGCCGTGGCCAGCCGCGCAATCAGCCGCTTGATGGCGTCATCCCAGAGCACGCTGTCCCGCCGCTCAGCAGCTGGGGCGTATTCCTTCTCGATGATGATCCGAGCGGCTTCGATCGCCTGGGCCAGGCGGAGCTGGTTCGTGTCACGCCGGACACGCCGACCATCGGGAGTACGGAAGAAAACACAGTAGGTGGGATCGTTGCCGAACATCTTGATGGTGAAGCCCACCAATGTCCCGTGGCAGAGGTGAGAATGAGGTGAAGCACGCGGCATGGGTCGCTCCCGTAGGTGTAAAATTCTCTTGGGCTACATCGAATTATAGGGGCGCGCATGTACAGGTCAACGGCGTTTCCGATTTTGCAGGTAGGAGTCGAGGGCGTCTCGTGTGAAGAGGAGCTTGGCACTACCCGGCATGGGCTTGACCTTCCCGCGCTTGACCAGCGAGTAGATGCCCTGGACCGTCGTGCGCAGGTAGACCGCGGCCTCAGCGGCCGTCAGGTACGGACTCTCGATGATCTTCGTCTGAATTGTCCTCGTCTCGTTCGTCGTCTGTTCCATGATGCACCTCGAATCTGGGATTGCGCCCTCCAGTGGCTCCGTTTATCGTGAACTGAATAGCCGGTGTCGCTGGCTTATCAACGCGTGCGTCGTGCTGATGACGAGCGCCAGGCAGACGCACCTGACTCGAGTGGGAACCTCGACGGCACCGGCTCTTTTTTCACTGCACACATTCCATCTGCCGTCGCACGCTCTCGAAGATCCAGGCACGCTGCTGGTCCAGCACGTCAAAGCCAGCCACAACGACCGCCTCCTTCATCTCCTCCGTCGCCTGAAGGACGGCCTCGGCGACGATGCAGGCGACCAGGCCGCAGAGATCGGCGACCACTTCTTGCGTCTGATTGAGACCCATCCCGCGCAGCGCCCCCAGTTCGCGGAGGAACTCTTCGAGGGCCAGCGCATCCACTCTTCGCAGGTAGCTCGTCATCGCTGCTCCGGAAAAAGAAGGCCCTCCCTGGCCTGTTGCCTTCCCTGCGTTCACTTCGCCTCGCCGTTCACCACCTCCGCCGTCGGGACCGCTTCCCTGCGCGGCGGCTTTGCTCCTCCCTGCGAGAGCTTCATGCGGAGAAGTTGCATGAGCGACTTCTGGCTCAGCGCTCCCCGCGCGATCGTCCCGTCTTCCATCGTCAGGATCAGGACCTCGCCCTCCTTGCCCGACAGGGAACAGACTCCATTCGGCTCCAGACCGTGAATCGTCAGCTTCACTTCCGCCATGATGCACCTCGTCTCTGGGGACTGTTGATCGCACCCGCTTCCCCGTCCCCAAAGGGAGCGGGTGGTTTCACTTCCTGGCCTTGAGCGCGCCTTCGAGCTTGTGGCGCAGCTCCTTCTCGCTCCACTCGGGCCGACACTTCGGATTGAAGATCCGCAGCATTAATCTCAATGCGGCCTCGAAGCCAAGGCCGAAGCCAATCGGAGGCAAATGCGTCAATCGAGAGGCGACACGAAACGTCTTGTTGTGTCCTCCCTGGCCGCTGACCGCGCCCTCGACCGTTTCAAGCCATCGGGCTGCGCGAAACTCCATGAAGTCCCCATCCGTAGGACTCTCAAGGCACTGGACCGCTCGCCTGCGCGTCCGCTCGTAGACCCACGCCGGCGAAAACCTCGGGAGCTGATCTGGCTCAAGAAAATCCGTCAGCCAGCGATACGGCTCACCCGTTTCGGGGTGTCGAGATGGGGCGAGGACTATAAACCCACCCTGACCTCTCACATCGAGTCCTTTGACTCGCTTCCAGCCCTGGCGATTACGGATCTCCTTGCGTGGGGGAGCCTCGTAAAAGCGGTGCGTTGATCCTGCACCGGATCGGGCCCGCATCGTGGATTCAGGGAGGTGAGACGTTACCCAGATCTCAGCCAGATCTGTGTCTGAATCGACCACCACGTAGCCGCTCTCTCCTGTTCTCAGGCCGATATTCGCGCTCCGCTCAGAGCCGAACCACAGTTCGACGTTCACCGCATTTGCCACGAACTTCTGCCAGTCGCAGATCGCCGGGATCTTCCCGTTGAGCGGGATTATCGGCAGACCTCGCTCTGCGTACGCGCGGGCCGCTTCGAGGATGTCCGTGATGTCCGGCAGTTCCTTCATGGTTGGACAAAGGGTATCACCCTCGACAATTGTCGTTACGTTCGCTCTTGTCCGCCGCCTGGTACAGAAACGGAAACCATCGTGCCTGACAGTTGCAGGCTGCTGGTTGAATGACGATCGAAATCGTTCACAATCGGAAAACCAGTCTTGTTGAAAAAATCGGTTTGAGTGATGAAGATGGAATTGGATCGTGAACAAGGTTTTGTTCTGGAATCGGTTCGGGTGGATGGCAGGGGAGCGGGGCCGTGCCGGGGTGATGTCCATGATTGAGCATTTCAGATCGTGAGAGCTGAAATGCGAAAGCAGGGACAGAGGAGTGGCTGACCGGATGCGGGTGTCGCGAAACGTCGCAATCCCCGCCCTTTCGCGACAGGTTCCGCGACGCCTTTCGCCACACCTTCCGCGACAGACGCCGGCTTTCAGATCCCGCCCCTGATGCCGGAGCAATCGATCCATGGTTCTCGCACCCTCCCGGACCATAGCCAACGAAACCTCGTGAACAGGGCGATATCCTTCACCGCCTCCGCCGACTGCATGAGAAGCTTGAGGCGCCGCTTCGTGTAGCAGATCACCAGGATGAAGTCCGTGACGCCGGCGTAGCGTTTCCATTTGTCACGCATCTGCTCGGCGGTCATCGTCTCGTTGTCCACCTCGACGTAGTAGCGTTCGCCGTCGCGAACCAGCATTCCGTCGGCGGTGGTGTTCCCAACCGGCTCGTCGCGGGTGAAATGTCCGCCGAGGAGAAGCTCGGCCTCCGTCACCCCTACCTCGTGCTCCAGCTGGGCGCCCCGGCTGGAGGGGCCGTACACGATTTCGGGCCGCCCCGTCTCGTTCAGGAGCACGACTCCTGCGATGCGGAGCCCTCCTCGCCTTCGCTCCTTGGCGAGGAATCGGTTGGCCTTCTTCCGCGCCGTTTCAGCCGTTTGGCCGGTGAAGAATCGTCGGGCGATCTGGTCGGTGGTGGCGTGTCGGCGGGCGAGGAACTCTCTGACGGAGCGGCGGCGTTGTCGCGATACTCGGGCCGGCTGTAGATCCATTGCAGTATTTCCTTCAGCTTTGCCTCGCGAAGTCCTGGCCAGTCGGGCCACGGGTTTTCCAGAAGCGGCACGTATTCTTTCCACGCGCCGCGGGGCGTCCGCACCCAGCGCCACCCGGGGCTGAAGTTCATGATCTCGTCGGTGATCCGGGCGATCCGTTTCGCCCTCGTGTCCTCATCGTCGAGGGGGCCCAGGCCGGCGACAATGTCCGTCGCGGCCTCCCGTGCGAGGCCGTAGTGGGCGCAGCCGAACCACTCATGACGCAGGCAGTTTTGCAGCACCTCGTCGGACCCGCCCGGAAAATTTAAATTCTGCACCAGGTAGGTAAAAAATAAGCCATTCTTGGCCGTTTCTGCGAGGGCGCGAATTTCTGGGGCGCCGACAAGGCGGGCGTTCGTGGCCTCATCGATGTACACCCGGATGATCGGGTAGGGGCGAGGCCGGCGCTTGGCGTGCTCGATCACGAGCAGGACGATTGCCCCCATGATGGTCCGCATCGCGTCGTCGCCGATGTCCTCCCCGCGCTCGACGACGAGCTTGCCGCCAATCTGCAAAAACCCACCGAGGTCGAAGCCGCCCCTTGCCCGCACCTGAAACGCGACGGAGCGGAAGACGCCGTTGAGCAGACGCGCCGCCGAGCCGACCTCGGCCCGTAGCGCCTTGGGAGACAGATTCTCCAGTTGCCCGAACTTGTAGCGGACGTCGGGGAGCGTGCAGTCTGCTACAAGTGCTGCAAACTCCCGCGTCCCCGGCATGAAGGCGAAGGGCAAGTGAGTGAGCGGCTTGGGGCTCGCCTGGAACAGGTAAAGGCAGACCGCGGCCTGGACCCACTCTTCCATCAACGGCGCGCCGGCCATCGAATCCGTGTTGCGGCGCCGGAGCAGAATCTCGACGAAGGCCTCCGCGCGTCGCTCATTTTCCTGCCGGGCCAGGAACTTCTCGCGGTGCAACGACGGAGTCAACAGGTCGAAACCCAGCGTGGCCCTCAGGTCCGACAGCCGC
>JBBRIK010000653.1:0-4407 GCA_038221045.1 Gemmatales bacterium | reverse complement strand
CCGCCTCGCGCGCCTCGGGCTTCACGTCCTTCAGATCGAACTCGGCCTCCTTGCGCGGCGGCGGGAAGTCAAACGTGCGGGGGCCGAGGAGGAAGTGATACGGCACGAACACCGGCTTCTCGGGGGCGTCGTCAATGTCCTTGTTGTACCACTCCTCGAGCCAGGGATTGAGCGTCTCGCGGCGCGGTTCGGGCAGGTCGAAGCGCGACAGAAGTCGAATCGTCATCTCGACCCGGCGGCGCGGGGTGAAGAAAAGCAGATTGGCGAGGAGCGTGCCGAGTCCGGCGAGGATGCGCCGGCCGAGGTTGGGCTTGGAGGCGGTCTGGGCGTAACTCCACGACGAACCGTAGACCCCGCGGGTGCGGATGAGCAGCACTTTCGCTTCCGGCGCTTGCCGAACGATGTCGGCGGTAGAGCGCGCGGCCCCGAGGCGTTCGACGCCGTTGAGCGTGACGTGTCCGGACGGCCAGAGGCTGAAGTTCTCGCCGCGTTCGAGTCCGGCGACGACTGTCTCGAAGGCTCGCTCGGCCTGGGTGCGGGCCTGGGTGCTGGCGACTTCGAGATCGGGGATTTCGAGGGCGTTGAAGAGCTTGACGGCGAAGCGACCGAGCAGGCCGCTGAAGTTGCCCGCGTAGACGATCGGCCTCATCTTGAGTCGCGGCCAGAAGGTGACGAAGACGAGGAAAGGATCGATGTAGGCGGGATGGTTGGGCAGGACGAGCACGGAGCCTTGAGCGTTCTGAAGTTGCTCCCAGCCATGAACGCGCACGCGATAGCGGCCGCCGAGCATCAGACGAAGAAAGACCCAGAAGATCCAGCGCAGCACGATCATTGCGGACCCCTCTGCCGACGAGAGGCACTGTATGGCCGGGAGGGATGTTCTTCCAGTCGCCTGCGACTTCGCCGGCCTATTCCGGGTGCGGCGCTGCCGTGCCGGCGGATCGAGAAGGGCGACATTCATCTGTTTCATGCGAAATCATGAATGTTTCCGTTTATCCTGGTTCCCCAGCCCGAGCGGTGAATCGAAGTTGACAGCCATGTCTCGACAGCAGTACAGTGAGGAAAAGGAGGCATTCCATGACGCAAATCACCTTGAACGAGGAACAATCCCGAATCGTCGCCGAGGCCAGCGATACCGTCGAGGTTCGCGATGCCGGCGGACGCTTGCTGACGCACATCGTTCCCCTTACCCTCGACGATCGGGAGGTCCTGAACCGGCACCGTCAGCGTCAGGGAGCGCTGCCGCGAGGGATACCCTCGGAGCAGGTGCAGGGCCATTTGCGCAGACTGTCCGAGGTTCGCGAGCGGGAAGGGCTGGACGAAGCGAAGATGCTGGAGTTGCTGCGACGAATGCAAGCCGGGGAGGAGGTATGAACCCCTGGGCGGTCGAGTGGGATCCTTCCGCTGAACAAGAACTGGCCCGTGTCTGGATGCTGGCGCCCGATCCACGAGCGGTGACGGATGCCCAGGCCAGGATTGACCGCCTCCTTGCTCAAGATCCCCTTGCGAACGGTCAACATCTATCCGAGGGATTAGACGTTATCGGGAATAAGGTTTTCTGCATAACACGATAGGGATCGTTACCCGAAAACCAGGGAAATACCGCTGAAAACCGTAACATGCACAGCAGTTTTCCTCACAGAAAGCTTATTCCCGATAACGTCTATTGTATCGTCTGACGGTCCTGCCTCTGACCGTGTTTTACCGAATTGATGAAGAGCGCCGGCTCGTGTATGTCGATGAGGTTCGCTTCGTTCCCTGAGGATGGGTGCTTCCGCGCCTTCACGTCCTTCAGCGGCAAAGGCGCGGACCTACTCGGACGCCTTCCCGTTGAGCAGTGACTCGAGCGCCTGGAGCGCGGCGCTGTCACGCGCGAGGCGCTCCGGCTTCAATAGCCTGTCCAGTTCTACAAGGCGGCGAAAAGCCCGGAGCGCGTCTGCGAGGCGTCCCTGGCCACGATAGCTCTGCGCCATCTGCGACAGGAGGGCGAGCTCGCGTTGCTCGTCACCGAGTTCGACGAAAACCGCGAGAGCCTGTTCGCAGAAGCCGAGCGCCTGACCGGGGCGACCGAGGTCATCATGGAGCGCACCGAGGCTCTTGAGAATGCGCGCGACATGTGCGCGGTCGCCGGTCTGCTCGATCCTCGGAAGCGCGCGTTCGTAGTAGCCGAGGGCCTTCTCCAAGTGGATCGAGAAGACGCGCTCGCCGAGTTCGAGCGCCCGCTCGTGCTGGCCCAGGTTCGAGTAGATCCGCGCCTGGCTGACCGTGCTCAGCGCCAGGTTCCTCCGGTCGCCAAGCTCCTCGTCGAGCCGGACCGCAGCCTCATAGTATCCGAGCGCCTCCTCGTCGCGGTCATCGCCCTCGTGGCATTCACCGAGACTGAACAGCGTTGAGGCGACGCGAACCGTGTCGCCGAGTTCCCGCAACATCGGCAGCGCTCGTTCGTAAGTCAGACGCCGCGCCTACTTCACCAGTCGCCACCCCGAAGCGTCGGCGGTCAGTGCGGTGTGGCCCTTGTAGCGGTCGTTCACCTTGTGCATTTCTTCGATGGTGTCGAAGTAGCCCACAATGTGGGCCGCACTAAAGGATTCGCCGGCCTTCACCGGCTTGCCGTGAATCTCCTCAATCATGACGATGATCCCGCCGGGACGTTGGCTGCACCACGCCTCGTAGACGACCGAAGGGGCAAGCGTCAGACCTGCCAGCCAGGGGCCGTCCTTGCCCGTCTTCTTGTCCCGCAGATGGTACGCGCGAATGAAATGCTCCGGCGTTTTGTGCGTGTCGCGCCGGTAGCCGAACTTCAAATCGGGCGGAAACGGCGTGAAGAACTCGCTGGACGGAATGCGAAGTCCCCTGGGACCACTCAGATAACTGAGATAGAACTCGCTGAACGTGTCGCCCTTCTCGTGGCGGACACAGCCTGGGGTGTCGTTGCGGAGGAACATCTCCTCCGAATCGTTCACGCTGTCGATCTTGTCCATCAAGACGAAATACCGCTCGCCCCTGGGAAACACGATCAGTTGCGTCCACCGCGATCCCGGTTTGCGGCCAGGGGCGGCAAACTCGTACTTGTAGGTCGTCTTCACCGCGATGAAATCTTTGCCGCGGATGATCTCGGGCTGGACGGGCTTCATCCGGTGGCAGAGCTGGGGCCCCTCGACCATACGCTTGCGATGGCTGCTGCCATGGGCCATGAGGGCGTAGGATCGCCTCGCCGGCTCGGTCTCGTTCGCGTGCCAGGTATAACGGCCCACGCCGTTCCCGTCCGGAGCGAGGACCTTCTCGCTCCAGGCCTTGTCGCTGCCCGCCTCCATGAGCCAATCGATGACCATCAACCCATCGCCAATTTCGCGGAAGCCCGTGGTCTTATCGAGAAACGATCCCTTCTCGATGCCGGTCATCCACTGCCTGGGGTTCTTCTTGGGAATGACGGCTTCGAGCTTGTCCGTCTCGATCTTGATGGCGCGGTCGTCCTCGGTTACACGCGCCCACTCGGCATCTTTCGCCTGCTGAGCCAGAACGGGTCCGGCACCTGCTATCGCAATGAGCAAGCTCAACGAGAACGGAGTGACGAAAGCGGTGGACAGTCTCATGTGGCGTTCTCCAGGGGCGAGAAAAAGTAGGCGGCTTACTGCTTTGCCTGTTCCCACAACCCGCAAAGGTTGCTCTGCGGATCGATGATCGTGGCGATCGCGCCGACACCCAGCACGGGCGTTTTGGGCAACGCGACCGTCGCTAAGACTCAACCCGTTGAGGGGGGTTGGAATTGCGCTTTCGGATCCGGACACTTTTTCGACCCTGGCGTTCACTTCCTGGCCGCCGCGTCGAGCCTCCTGAGCGCCGCACCGGCCGCCTCGCGTAATCCCATGTCCTCGGTACCCTTCGCGAACACTTCCAGGCACTTCCTTGCTTCGGGAGCATCCATGTACTCCAGCACCCGGACGGCCCTCTCGAGCCGGGCCTTCTGCCCTTCTCTGTCTCGACGCCCATTCAGCAGCCGCTCCACCCGCGCGCGCACCTCAGGGGACGGCCTGCCTGCGAGCACTCGCTGCAGCAGGCCCGCAGCCGCCTCGACGTGTTCCTCAAGCAGCTTGCAGGCCCTTTCCCGGACCTTGAACTTCCTGTCGTCCAGTTCGCGGACCCACTGCTCCAGCTGCTGAGGGGTCGCGGAGAAGGCTGTCCCTCGAAGTTTGTCTCGAAGAAACGGCACTGCCTGCTTCGGCGAGGCCACCAGGGACCAGAGGGAGAGGTAGGCTCTCGCCGCGTCCTGTCCCCCCAGGTCCACCCAATGCCGGTCCAGTTCGTCTCCTGTCAGTTCGGCGGGCTTCCCGTTTCGCAGGCCCGTGGCGTCGATCTGGTCCAGGGCTTCCACGGTGCGGCCGAAGTAAATGTGGTCGAAGTAGCCTG
>JBBRIK010000652.1:0-4414 GCA_038221045.1 Gemmatales bacterium | reverse complement strand
AGCGACAGACTCTGACGGCCCTTCCAAGGAAAAATCGCAATGCGCCAGCGGAACCTCTCCCTTATGGGTGTTCTCCTCGTGATGGCACCTGCCGCGTCTGGCTTTGCTCCGGCGCCAGGCGAGACGCCCTCCGAATTGCGGGCGATTCCGGCAGGCACGTTCCTCGCCGTCCGCGTCAATGTTTCGGACGTCATGAAGTGCGAACTCGCCCGGGGGCTGTCTCCGCTGCTGGCCGTTGTCTGCGAACACGAACTGGGAGTGCCGCTTGACCGATTGGAGAGCCTCACCTATCTCGGTTTCAAGGAAGGTGCTGTCTGGCTCGCCGCCACGCGGCTGCCCCTCGACCGCATCGCCGTCCTCCAAACCATGGCTCCCGGCACCGGTGAATACTCCTACAAGGGCAGAACGTTCCATGCGCACCCTTATCATGAGCGACAAAAGGGTCCGAAGACCGTCCCTTTGCCGAGGGAGCCGGCACGCGAAGCCGGCGCTGACTCGGAGAGTCCAGCGGTGGGCTTCCTGAACGATCGGATCCAGGTAAGGGGACAAGCCCGCGCAGTCCTTCACTTCCTCCTCGAGGCCAATGCACGAGCGGAACCCCATCCTCTTGCAACCGCGCTCGCCGTGGCCGGCCAGCACCATCTCACGGCCTGCTTCTCGTCGCCCTCCGAAGCACAAGGAGGCCCCCCGACCGAAACGCCTTCCTTCGATCCCCTTGACTGGAGAGACCCGCTGGGGATCGGTCAAGAGACTCTCACGCGCGCCTTTACCCCGGTGTTGTCGGCCAGGCGAGGCTTGCTGACGGCAGACCTTGGCGAAGAGAGCCGATTCGACGTCTCGCTCACCTTCTTGGACGCGCGCTCAGCCAGGCTTGGAGTGGATGGGATGCGTGTGGCCCTGCTGATGGCCCGAGGCATGCTGAACAGGTTCGAGGAGCAGTTGCCGGATCCGCTTGCACCACTCAAGCCAGGGTCCGCACTCCTCGCGTTCACCAACCGGCTCCGGACTGGACTCGGAGAGGCGACGCTCAAGGTCGAGGGATCCACGATCAAGGGTATCGGTCGGGCGAAGACCCCGCCCAGCGCCGTTAAAGCAGTGCTGGCCGAGACAGGATCGGCCATCCATTTGCTCGCGCACCGCGCTGTTGCCCAGCACAATCTGAGGCAACTTGCCCTGGCCGTGATCCAGTATTCCGACGAGCGCGAGGGGATCATGCCGCAAAGCATCGTCTACTCGAAAGACGGCAAACCGCTCTATAGTTGGCGTGTCCTGGTATTGCCTCACCTTGGCTACAAGGATCTCCACGCCAAGTTGAAGTTGGATGAACCGTGGGATAGCCGGCATAACAAACCGCTGCTGGAGAAGATGCCAAAGGTATTCGAGATGCCAGGGGTCAAAATGCCCGAGAGCAAGACGTATTTTCAGGTCTTTGAGGGGTCCGAGACCCTCTCCAGCAATAAGAAGAAAACTCGCTATCCGGCCTCGTTCGACAACGGCACCTGGCAAACGATCCTGATCGTCGAGGCGTCCACCGCGGTGGACTGGGCGGCTCCGGGAGACATCCCGTACTCTGATCGCGTCTCACCGCTGACGCAGATCGGACGACACCTTGGGCCATTCACCCTCTGTGTCATGGCCAGCGCTGAGGCCAGGCAAATCCCGTCCATTGAAGAGAGCAAACTGCGACGCGCCATCGGGCCGGCGAACAAGGATCCGGGGGGAGGGGCTTGGTAATCGAATCGTGGAACCGCGAGCGCCGGTCGCGTAGACTGATGCTGCGTTTCATCTCTGTTTCTCATCCGCTGCAAGGAGAACTTTCGATGCCGCATCCCCAGGGGACCGTGTTCGTCATCCCCCTGCGCCCGCGCAAGCTCGTCCTTCCCGGCGTGCTTCTCGCGGGGCTGCTGGTCCTGCTGTGTTGCCGGCCGAATCCCAGCGAGGCGCGCTATGCGCCTGTTCCCGCTGAACCGCCTGCCGAATTGCGCCTGATCCCGTCCGACGCCATGGTGGTGTTGCACATCGACGTCGCCAGTCTGATGAACAAGGAGATCGCCAGGGGCATGCTCGCTCTCGCGGCGGGATCGGACGAACGGACCCAGTCTCGTCAATTCGGCGCGACGCTGGCGCGGATCGACTCGCTTGCCTTTCTCAGCGGCGAACAATGGAACGTCACCATCGTCACGACCAGGAAGAATTTCGAGCGCGATACGGTGCGGCAACTCCTTGCTCCGTCGGCAATCGCCCAGACGCATGGCGGCAAGAAGTTCTATGCCGGGGACGGGAGAGGGATCCGAAAGGATGGGTTCAAGGATAAGTTCCCCGACAAGGGCGATTTCCGCGACAGGGAGAAGGCCATCAAGGACGTCAGCAAGGAAGAAGGCTTCCAGCCGGAGGGCAGGGAGGAGAGCAACTTCAATCCCTACGGCCAGGCCGTTTATTTCCTGAGCGATCGGACGTATGTCTTCGGGGCGGCCCGCGGCGTCGTCCACTTCATGGACAAGGCCGAGAAGCCCGGCGAGAAACATCCGCTTCAGGAGGTCTGCTCCTCGGCGGGCAAACATCAACTCACGTTCGGCTTCCAGGTCACCGAGGAACAGTCCCGTCAGGCCGAAGAGAACATGCGCCGCATGATACAGTTTGACTCGATGACGCCCATGATCCTCTACAACTTCAAGCCGCTGGTCAACACGCGCCGGAGCCTCATCACGGTGGACATGGGCGAGGAACTTCGTCTGAACGGTTCGCTGACCTTCCCCAACGCCCGCACGGCCGACCAGGCTCTGGACGCCATCCGCGGATGTCTGTGGCTGATGCGCGGGCCGCTGATAATGCTCGAAGATCAGTTGCACGAAAGCGGCGACGCGAAGGCGGAGTCCGCCCTCGGCAAGCTGCTGGATCAGTTCGGGCATGCCCTCAGGGAGACCGCCATCAAGGCGGACGGTTCGACCGTCAAGGTGAGTGTGAAAGCGCCGCTGGACGAGAAACTCATCAAGGCCGCTGTCGCCGAGACCCTGCCGGGCGTGCAGCGGGCGGCCCATCGGGCAACGACCATGAATAACCTCAAGCAGATCGGTCTGTCGATCATCAAGACCGCTGACGACGCCGACGGGAGGATGCCGGACGCCGTCGTCTACTCCAAGGCCGGCAAACCGCTCTATAGCTGGCGCGTCGCGATCCTGCCCAACCTCGGCGAGCGGGAGTTGTACAACAAGCTGAAACTCGATGAGCCATGGGACAGCGAACACAACAAGCCACTGCTGGCGAAGATGCCCAAGGTGTTCGAGATGCCGGGCGTCAAGGCCCCGGAGGGGATGACATTCTTCCAGATCTTCGACGGCGCCGGTATCCTATCGACACCCAATCGGCGTGTCCGGTATCCAGCCTCCTTCCAGGATGGCACGTCGCAGACGATCCTGGTCGTCGAGGCGGCCGAGGCGGTTCACTGGGCCGCGCCGAAGGACATCGAGTATTCGCCGCGCGTCTCGCCGCTGAAGCAGATCGGCCGGCACCTCGGCAAGTCCGGTCTCTGCGTCATGGGCGATGGGGCCATTCACTCCCTCTACCCGAAGCTGAGCGAGGAGACGCTGCGGGCCGCCATCACTCCCGCCAACAACGATATCCTCGGTTCCGACTGGGACGACGAGATCGGAGACTTGAGACCGCGGCGCAATTTCGACAAGGAGAAGTTCATCGAAAAGGAAAAGGTCACGGACAAGATCAAGAGACGCGATTGATCCTACCGCTTGCGGCGTAGCGGCTCCAACCCCGCTACGCCGCAAGCGGCAAGAGGGTTGTCGAAAACGATTCTTCGACTCGCTCCCGTATTCATTGCCCTATCTCCGATTCAAGGAGAAACCTCGATGCGTCGTCCCAAGAATGCCCTCTTCGTGGTGCGATTGCACCCGCGCTCGCTGCTCCTCACGGGAATCCTGTTCGCCGGCCTGCTGGCCCTCCTGTTGTGCAGACCGACCTCGACTGAGGCTCGCTACGCGCCGATCCCTGCCGATCTGTCGCCCGAGTTGCGTCTCGTCCCACCCGACACCGTCAGTGTCCTGCACGTCAACGTGGCCGCGCTGGTGAACAAGGACCTCGGCAGGGGATTCCTGATGCTGGTGGGAGCAGACGAATCGACGGACGCGCGGAGCTACGGCTCGCCACCGGCGCGGATCGACCGCCTTGCCCTCCTCACCGGCGAGGGCTGGCACGTCGCCGTTGTCACTACGCGGAAAGACTACGAACGCAAAACGGTGTGTGAAGCCGTGGCCCCTCTTTCGACAGAACTCACTCACAAGGGCAAGAAGTTCTACGCCGAGAAAAGAGACCCTCGCATCGAAATAGAGGACTTCCAACCCGATGATCGCCAGGAGATGGCCATCGTTCCGGAGTCGCCGGCAGGGACAAGCGATTCAAGGGA
>JBBRIK010000651.1:0-4414 GCA_038221045.1 Gemmatales bacterium | reverse complement strand
GGCTCGAACGAGCAGCACCTTGTCGGTGGCCGCCGTCACGGTGGACACGTCCGCATCGACCACTTCCACAGCGCGGGCCGTTACGCCGAGAAAGGCGGGCCAGTCGGCGGGGCGGATCTCGATCAGTCCCTTGGGAGTTGCATCGAACGGCTTGCTCAAGGCGATCCCTCCGACCTTCTACTGCCCATCACCGCTTGCTTCAGGGGAGGCACCGATGGGGGATACGGCGAACGGCCGAGCAGCGAAGCAGGTCGGAACAGCTAGAACGGTCCTCCGCCCCTCCCACAAGCTCCCCTGGCGTTTGTATGTGCGTTCGGGTCGGAGGCTACACTGCCCCCTCCTGAAAGACCATGAAGCCGATCACGTCGCAAAGACAGTATGGCATGCGTTCGGGGCCTGACCCATTTTGCTCTGCATTTTGCTCTGCGCTTCCGGTTTTTCTGATGCCCACCCCTCTCTGTTTGTCCTTCATCACCTTACTCGCCCATGAGGTGAGTAAAGTCCTGGCCGATCAAAAGTCGATGTAAAAGACACCCTTTGTGTGCTTTCCATCATGCGTGTTCGTCAACAAGCCTCACTTCCGACGGGATTTTCGACAAGGTTTTTGTTGTGGTATCTTATGGAATATTGTACACTTCTGTATAAGAATGCGCCACACCCTGATTTCCTGTCATTTGGGAATCCTCGATGTTCGGCTCACCAATGGTTCGAGTGTATCCGCGAAGGGGAAAAGGATGAGGACCATGAAGGAGCGACAATACACGGTCCTTTCGCTTTTTTCCGGGGGAATGGGGTTGGATCTCGGGCTGGAACGGACTCAACGTTTCCGGCTCCTCGCTTGCGTGGAAAAAGTCCCTGCCTTTTGTGAGACGATCCGTCGCAACCGGGACGCAGGTCGGACGACCCACCGCGATTTGAAGGTATACGAAGGAAGCATCACCGATCTCGACCCTCGCCGTGTGATGAATGAACTCGGTTTGCGTCCGGGCGACCTCGACTTACTTGTTGGCGGCCCCCCGTGCCAGACATTCAGCACGACCGGCAAGAGGGCGACGGTGCAAGACCCGCGCGGCACTCTTCTCTGGCACTATCTCCGCTTTCTGGAGGTCGTCCAACCGAAGTTTTTCCTGATGGAGAACGTGCGCGGCTTGATGTCGGCGGCCCTGAAGCACCGCCCCATCAAGGACCGCCCCGAGAAAGGCGGCCCGCCCCTGACGGAAGAGGAACAGCCCGGCTCGGTTATCCGCCTTTTCCTCAAGGACCTGAACGGCGCTTACCGTGTGGACTGCTTCGAGGTCAACGCCGTCAACTACGGCGCGCCCCAACTCCGCGAGCGAGCCATCTTCGTAGGAAATCGCTTCAATCGACTCGCGGAGTTCCCTGAGCCGACGCACGGACTGGACACGCCCAAGCCGCGGGAACGGACGCTCTTCGACACTCCGGACGAGTCCTTGAGGCTCCTTCCCTTTCGGACCCTCGGCGATGCGCTGGCCGGTCTGCACGAGAAGTCCCCGGTCATCATGGACTTCAGCGAGCGCAAGAAGAGATACCTGGCGATGGTCCCGGCCGGCGGAAACTGGCGGTCGCTTCCCGAGGAGGTTGCGAAGGAGTCGATGGGCAAGGCGTTTGAAGCGAAGGGTGGACGGTCCGGATGGTGGCGGCGGCTGAGTTTCGATTTGCCGAGTCCAACTATCGTGACGATGCCGAATCATGCCGGGACGGCCCTCTGTCATCCGACCGAGACCCGCGCCTTGACCCTGCGCGAATGCGCCCGAGTCCAGGAATTCCCCGACAACTGGGAGTTCTTCGGCACGCCTCTCGAACAGTACACCCAGGTTGGCAATGCCGTCCCGGTGCGGCTGGGCCAGGTTTGCGGCGAGGTGGCCGTGCGTGAACTGGATGCCATCCACGAAGCCAATCTTCACCCCGAAGAGGGCAAGCATCCTGCCTGCCGTGTCGTGTACGTTCAGTCACATATCCGCACTCGACAGTGGTATAAGGCGGGCAAGGTATTCGTCTGGGAGGACGGGGGGGAGAACGACACGGTGCGTTACGCCGCTTCCAAGACTCACCGAAAGGTGAAGGAAATCAAGCAAGACACATAGGAGAATGGAAACGATGGCCAAGAAGAAGGACACGCAATCCTCGCAGGGGCCGAAAGCACCCCCATCAAGCCGAGGCTTCTACAAGGCCATCAAGGCTCGCCACCACCACTTCAGTTCATCGGAGGTCGCAACCCTCCTCGCTCAGATCGACCAGCAGCGCGTGACCGAACTCGGGACGTCCATCTCGACCTACATTGGGAAGAACTTGCCCGAAGCCATCGAGAAGCGAGAAGGGCTGGCAGCGTATCGCACGAACCCCTACGTCTTGCTGACCTCCGCGACTGTGATGAGGCTCACCGACCCTGCCGCATTTGCCAGTTTTCTCTTCAACACCAAGCTCTACATGGGACTGGAGACGTCCTTCGGCAAGTCCATCGAATCGGTCCTGGTCGTGCCGTATCCATGTGGGGCCCCAGCTATCGCTCGCTGGAAGGAGCCTCCTGAGAAGGTAGCCGAGAGCCAGGCGCTGGCGAACCTGGACCGGGAGGAGAAGGCGCAAGCGCGAATCGACTCCGTCTGGCGCGAAATCGACAAGTCGTGCGTGATCGGCAACCGGCGTTTTCTGGTCAGCATCAAGAGCGGTCCCAGTTGCATCAACGATACCCAGGTCAAGGGGATGACGGACGCTATCGCGAAAGAGTATCCGAAGTGGCTGACCAATACCCGGCAGAACTGCAAAGGCGTCACTGAGTTGGACATCGTCATCGGACTCACTTATGGCACTGACCGGACGACGAACAACAAGGAGAACCAGATACTCGTGAAACTCCTTCAGAAGGATTTCGAGGAGGAGGACCGAGTCAACAAGCCCGGTGTGTTGATCGACTCGAAAACGAGGAGCGTCCGTGTTTCGCGCCGCATCGGCATCGACTTCTGGTCCTTCATCGGCAATCCCTCCAATCCCGATCTCGCTCGCTTCACTTATCTTGAAGTCCTGCTGGCCCTGTTAAAGGCATTGTCGGTTGGCGCCGCTTCGGCCAGCCTGGAGGATCGAGTCAATCTGAAGGTCCGACAACTTGCCCTTGCCATCAACCAACTTGGCTTTCCCAGAAACAGCTTGCCCGAATGGGTCCGCGCCGACTTCAAGGAACATGAATTGTGCTGGCTTGCGGCAGCCATGTCCGCGTTCTACGATGAGGGCGTCTGATCGATTGAGAGCGGAAGGAGCTTGCCTGTTATGGAGAGGTCGCTGCGGGACAAACTGGAGGGTGGCAAGTTCAGCGACGTGACGCCGGCTAACGCTCGACGGATGAAAGCGGTACGCGGCAAGGGCAACAAATCGACGGAGGCCCGCTTCCGAGGCTTACTAATCCAGGCGGGTTTGCGCGGCTGGCGAGTCTTACCCAAGGGGCTGCCGGGGAACCCCGACTTCCACTTTCCCGAGGTGAGTCTGGCCGTTTTCCTCGACGGTTGTTTCTGGCACGGCTGTCCGCGCTGCGGTCATGTTCCGAACGTCCGCCGTGCGTTTTGGGCGGCCAAGATTGCACGGAACCAGGAGCGCGACCGTGAGAAGGAACGCAAACTCGCGGAGGCAGGCATTCGAGTTATTCGCTTCTGGGAACACGAACTGGCCGAGTCGCCGAGGGAGTGCCTTCGCCGACTTCGCAAGGCGAGTCGGGTTGCTCGAGGCAAGTCGCGGAATTGACCGGGCCGTCTGCGTCTCGCTCAGGCCCCATGGAGTACCTCCCCCTCTCGGCGACTTTGCTCGTACTCGATTGCCAGCGCTCTGCCTCAAACAGAACCCATCCCCAATAGCCGGGCGGCATCCTCCGCCTGCCGGAGCATGGCCTCTCGCGTGATCGGCGGCACAACCCGGTCGCCGAGGAGTTCTTGGGCGGCGCGCTCCTTCTCGGTCAGCCGGTCGTACTCATCGAGTTCGATGGTTTTGTCGCAAAGCAAGATGATGTACTCAACGTCGCGCGTCTGGCCGCGCCGGTGGATGCGGTCGAGGCTCTGCAAGTAATGGGCCGCCTGATTCGACATTGACTCATAGACCGCCAGTCGGGCACGGTGCAGAGTGAGCCCGGCTCCCGCCGCAGCGGGGTTCCCCACGAACAACATGGTCGTGTCGTCCTCCTGGAAGCGCGACACTGCCTCTCGCCTATCCGCGATACGGGCCACTGTCCCGTCGTACCTCACCGCCGAGAAACGGACATACCTCTCCATAATTGCCTCGATGCTGGCCGTGTAGAAGGACCGGAGCACCACCTTCTCGCCCCTGCGCCCGATGCTCTCTTCAAGGAGGTTGTCCAGGGCCAGCAACTTCGCAGGCACCTCCGCGTAGCCGGGGGCAACAGATCCTGGGTTGG
>JBBRIK010000650.1:0-4418 GCA_038221045.1 Gemmatales bacterium | reverse complement strand
CTACCGACGGCGTGCCAAGAGTGCCTGAATCCAACGGCAGTCCACGGCCTCTGTCTCACAAAGCTGTGGATGGCCTCAAACAAAACCGAGAGAACGAGATGGGTTCACCGATTGTTTACGAACGAGTAGTCTCAACTCGTGGAGGAGGTTATAGTTGGGCTTTCGGTTCCTGGCACCTTTTCGACCTCCGCCCAGGCAGTTCTTCACGCACTACAATCTGCGTGTTCTCGACGCTTCTCTGGCGAACCATTTTCCTGTCGCGCTGCGGATACGTCGAGGCGATCCGATCGAATCGCCATGCCCCTCGGGGACTCGCCGATGAAGCCGCGTATCTGCCCCCTGCTCGCCCTCGCGCTGCTTCTGCCGGCCTGCTCGGCAGGCAATCGGGAGTCCTCCCGGCGGACCATTGGCCTGTCTGTCCTGACGCTGACCAATCCGTTCTTCAAGGAGATTGGCGATACGATGCGGGCCGAGGCGGACAAGCACGGCTACGACGTCATCGTCGTTAGCGGGGACGAAGACGTCGCCAAACAGCAGAAGCAGGTCAAGGACTTCCTCGTCCGCCGCGTCGATGCGATCATCCTGTGTCCCTGCGACTCGCGTTCGATTGGCCCCGTGATCCAGGAGGCGAATGCGGCCGGCACACCGGTTTTCACCGTCGATATCGGCTGTTTGGCTCCCGAGGCGAAGGTAGTCACGCACATAGCGACCGACAACTACTCCGGCGGCAAACAGGCCGGCGAGGCGATGATCGAAGCGCTGGGCGGGCATTCGTTCCTGACACCGTTTCGACCCCCACCGTTTCGACCCCCCGTTTCGACCCAACGGACACCGAGCGGATGGGCGAAGTAGTCGCCGGCCTGGAATTGTAAAAAAAGTCCGTCCGAGTCTGGTTTCTCATTAGAATGTTCGTGAATGTTCCGCCAGCACCCCGCGCTCAGGAGTTCCCACCCATGCTCCAGCTTGTTCATGGCACCGGCGGTCGCAACTGCGCTGGCACGACGCGGCGTACCGCCCTGAAGGCGGGCTTTCTTGGCCTGCTCGGTCTGTCTCAGGCAGACCTCCTCCGCCTTCGCGCCGAGTCGGGTGCCGCCGCGCCCAATGACAAGGCCGTCATCTTGCTCTGGCTCGACGGTGGTCCCAGTCAACTCGAAACCTACGATCCCAAGCCGGATGCCCCTTCGGAGTATCGCGGACCTTGGGGCGTTACGAAGACCAATGTGCCTGGCATCCAGATCAGCGAGATCCTGCCGCGGCACGCTCGCCACGCCGACAAGATGGTCTTCATCCGTTCGCTGCACCACGACAATGGCGATCACTTTGCCGGCGCCCACTGGATGCTCACCGGCAAGTTCGGCTCGACCGCCGTCAATCTGCCGCAGAAGTTTCCCTCCGTCGGCTCCTACGTCGCCAAATGCCACGGCCCGAACAAGCCTGGCCTCCCAGCGTACGTCGGTCTGCCGTCCGCGGAAAGCGTCTATCTCTATCCTGGCTACCAGGGAGCGGCGTATCTCGGGCCGGCATACAATCCGTTCGACGTCGATCAGGTCAACAAGTATCTCGCTGCGAACGATACGCGTCGTGTCGGCACCCCCGCCTGGCTCAACCAGTTCGACAGGGAGAGAGCCGACCAGACACGGAGTCGTCGCGATCTCCTGACCGCCTTCGACACGTTCCGCCGCGACCTCGACGTCAGCGGCGCCGTCGATTCGATGGACAAGTATCAGCAGCAAGCAATGAACATGATCCTCGGCGGTCAAACACGGAGAGCGTTCGACCTGGACATGGAGGATCCAAAACTGGCGGACCGTTACGGCCAGGGTCCGTGGGGGCGTTACACGTTGATGGCGCGGCGGCTCGTCGAGGCGGGTGTGTCGTTCGTGACCGTGGACATGCCGCACTGGGACGACCACTCCAACATCAAGGAAGGCCACGGCTACAAACTGCGTCCGCTGGATCAAGCGGTTGGCGCGCTGATGGACGACCTGACGGAGCGCGACCTGCTGGACAGGGTGATGGTAGTCGTGATGGGCGAGTTCGGCCGCACGCCGCGGATCAACACGGGGCAGCCGGGCATCCCGATTCCAGGCCGCGACCACTGGGGCAACGCCATCTCCGTCATGATGGCCGGCGGCGGTCTCAAGGGCGGTCAGGTGGTAGGCAAGACGAACAGCAAGGCGGAGCATCCCGTGGATCGAGCGCTCGTACCGGGCGACGTGCTGGCGACGATCTATCACGTCATGGGCATCGACACGAAGCAGACGTTCAAGGATCACAGCGGCCGGCCCCATCCGATTCTCGATGAAGGGCAGCCGATTGCCGAAGTGTTTTGAGCCGAGGTCTTCGTCCGAATGAAAGCCAGCCGCTCCAGGTCTCCGGCGTTCTTCCGCCGATAAAATGTTCAGGGAACAGGCAGCCAGCGCTGGCCGACCTCGCTGCACAGCCGGAGGAATCAAACATGAGTACATCGCTCAGGGACTTCCTGAAGGAGAAAGCCACTCTCTACGCAGCCGAGAGCGAGAAGTACAGGCACATCATCGAAGAGTGGCAAGCGGCCGTCGATAGGCTATTTACCCAACTCGAAGCGTGGTTAGCCGCGGCCGACCCGGAAGGAATCATTCACCGTGAGCGCGGCGAAACCGAGGTCGCCGAACCGGCCCTTGGCCGTTACCGGATTTTTCGCTTGAATCTTCAGGCATTCGGCAAGTGGGTGGGAGTGATCCCCAAGGCCCGAAAAACCGTCAAGAGAGCCCCCCCGCGGCAAAACGGCGCCCCAGAGCAGGCCACGGGCCGCGTGGACATCACCGACGAGATTCGTCGTTATGTGCTTTACCGCTTTGGCCAGGGTGCGGATGAGAAGTGGTTCATCGACGATACCGCGGCAGGCAGTGAGTTGCAACCGCTCACCGCGGATCGGTTTGAATCCGCACTATTGAACTACTTCCAATGAAGACGCTCATGGATGCGTGGAAGTGGTATGAAGCCGCCAGGCTCAACCTCGTCCGCATGCGCCGATTGGGCACGCATCACTGGGATGACGAATCTCTGAAGAACGCTTCCATCTGGTCGGATGATCGGTTCAAGGAAGTAGTAGCCAGCGAGATCGAGAAGGAAACAAATCTCGCCATCAAGCCGCTTGAAGACCTCGGGGTGCTTGTGCTGTTCTCCGTGTTCGAGGCAGCAGTCCGGGACCATCTGGAAGGAATTATCAGGCCAATGACCGGTCATCTTGGCCACCCAATCCTCGAACACGCAGCCGAGAGAGTCCTGGAAGGCATCAAGCAGGGCAGCTTCGCCAACCAGGTATTGACCCCCTTACAGGAGCAAGGCCGGGTCACGCCTCAGTTGAGCGACAAGGTGAAACAAGTGCGTGATTACCGGAACTGGATCGCTCACGGGAAACGCGAGCCACGAGATCCCAGCATCATCAACCTGGACGCCAAGGAAGCGTTCGAGCGCCTGAAG
Source organism: Gemmatales bacterium (assembly GCA_038221045.1). GTDB lineage: Bacteria > Planctomycetota > Planctomycetia > Gemmatales > Gemmataceae > JBBRIK01. Next base: position 953 of record JBBRIK010000650.1, on the reverse strand, counting down.
GAATTCCTCGAAACCTTAAGCATTGCCGTGGAAGCCGAACGAGACGAGGCATTCGGGGTTTGACCCCTTTCCCCTCCCCCTCCTTTCCCCTCCCCCTTTCCCCTCCTTTCCCCTCACAAGCCCAATTCCTTGCGCAAGTCTAGTAGAGAGATCGCTGCCTTTTCTTGAGCGAGTTGACTCAAGAACGTCATGAACTCTGGATTGTTCTTCAGAAGTTCCACTTCTACATCAAAGTCGTCCACCTGAGAGAGGGCGAAGACCGACCCATCTGGTCTTCGTAGCACCACAAGTTCGGCCTTCGCGAGGCCGATCACCTCGTCAAGCGTAGGATGGACACGTTCCAATTCGATGACCTTCATAGCTGCACCTCTTTGCCACCGATGTACAGTGTGTTATGTTCCTTATGTCCTACGGCTTTGATCTTCACGATCTGACAATCTTCCTCGTGAATAACGTCGTAGAATACCCTGAACTTCTGAACGCGCAGTTCCCAATCCGAAAGTTCATTCTCGCCCTATCGTTTTCTGTTTCTTGTTTCTGCCGTGGGCTCCTGTGGCAACTGCTCCCCAATGGCATCAAGGACGATCTGTTGTTCAGCCTTCCGGTAGGCTCGCACATGGTTGGCGGCAGTCTGCGTGAACTCGATCTCAACCGGCATAGTACTCCTCGAAATCAGCGAGAGAATTCCAGGTTACATCAAACAAAACGCATAGAACAAAGGTTCCTGACACTTTTTCGTCTGCTTTTCGTCTCGGTTCCACGTTAGAAAGCCATCATGCCGCCGCGGTCAGGTGCAGCTTATTGTTCGGCCTCCTTCCAGTCTGGTGGTGTCCTATTACCATTGAACAGCGTTTTCTTTTTTCTATATCAACCCAGGAAACTCGACAAGCACCTTTTTTGTTGGCGGCGCACCATGACCATCGATCCTCCTGCTGACGACCTGATTCTCTTTT
>JBBRIK010000649.1:0-4420 GCA_038221045.1 Gemmatales bacterium | reverse complement strand
CCTCCGAAAACACGACGGTATTCAGGGGCCGGCGCGATCCCACGTCGGCCCCGAGGACTTTCTTCAGGACCGCTCGTTCGGCTTCCTCCAGTTGCAGCATCTCGACGGCCGTGGAAACCCTGCTCAAGGCGCGATCGAGAGCGTCGCGTTCCGCCGGCGTCAGCGGCGGGCCAGCGCCGCCCATCACTCCCAGCGTCGGCGAACTAGTCAGCCCGCGCGAGCGATATTCGACGCGGACTTTCTGGCCCACGAGAGCAGCGGCGTCCTCGTCGCGGGTGATGCCCCACTGGTAGAGCAGGTATTCGTGAATGAGGATCTGCCGGCCGTACTCGGGCAGCAATTCGCCGGCAAGGAGGCGCCGGCCGAGCCTGTCGTCTTCCGGACCGGGCGCGGACACGAGGACGTCACGCGTCTTCTCCTTCCAGGTGATTCGGCAGCCATATTGCAGCGCCGGCGCCACCGACTCGACGTGGGCCAACTCGCGGATCTTATCGAGGTGTTCGTTGTCGAGCGGAATCGTCGGCCCGCCGCCGGCCGTCTGGTGCGGCCAATGGCGGATCAGACCGCGCCGGATACGTGCCTTCTTGGCCTCGCTCATCGGTCCGTTGACTTCCTGAGCGCTCGCCGGGACATTGGCTTCCGTGGGCTGATAGTTGGGAAAGACGTTGATCTTGCGAAGCTGATCGCTGCGCCGCCATTGCGTGAGCGTCGCTTCCTCGATGCCCCGGCCAATCGCGATGCTGACGACGAGAAGGAACGTCCCCGCGATGATGCCGCTGAGCGTCAGCAAGGTGCGGACCTTGTGCCGCCAGAGAGCAGTCAGGGCCATTCGCAGAAGGTCGCTTGTTCGCATGGTGTTCTTGCCGCTTGCGGCGTAGCGGGTTTTCGCGCTGGCGCGAGCGGCGAGAACCCATCGGAGTGATGGTCCCTTACGGAGCGCCGCCCTCCAACTCTCCATCCCGCATCCGCAGTATGCGATCGCCGCAACGCTGGGCCAGGTCCTCGTCGTGCGTGACCAGGATCAGCGTCGCTCCCTGCTCGCGGACGTGATCCTTGAGCAAGCCGACGATGGCGGCCGCATTGTCGCTGTCGAGGTTGCCGGTCGGCTCATCGGCCAGGAGTAGGTGCGGCTGATTGACCAGGGCGCGGGCGATGGCGACGCGCTGCTGCTCGCCGCCGGACAGTTCCGAGGGACGATGGTGCATTCGATGGCCGAGTCCCACGGCGTTGAGCGCGCGTTCGGCCTTCGTCCGTCTTTCGCGCGGAGGGAGACCGGCGAATGTCAGCGGCAACTCGACGTTGTCGCGGGCCGTGCGCCAGGAGACGAGGTGGAATGCCTGAAAGATCATGCCGACGATTTCGAGACGATAGCGAGCCAGTTCGCCGCCGGAGAGGCGCGTCAGTTCGCGTCCTTCGACCTCGACCGAGCCGGCCGAGGGACGATCGAGTCCGCCGAGGAGGTGCAGCAGAGTGGATTTGCCGGAGCCGGACTTTCCGAGCAGGGCGAGCTTCTCACCGCGAGATACCTGGAGCGACACGCCGCGCAGGGCGCGAACGGCTGTCGGTCCTGACGTCCACTCCTTCACGACATCGGCAAGGCGGATGGCGCTCATGAAATCCCCCTGCCTAACCGACGCGCCGGTCTCGCCATTTATTCCCCGAATTCTTCACTTCAGCCTGCTTTGCCCTGGCGCGCAACGGCCTCCATCGCGGCCTTCACCTTGTCCGCGTCGCCGAGGTACTGGCTGCGGATCGGCTTCAACTCCGCGTCGAGTTCGTAGACGAGCGGCAACCCCGTGGGGATGTTCAACTCGACGATGTCCTTCTCGCTGACGTTGTCGAGATACTTGACCAGGGCGCGAAGGCTATTCCCGTGAGCCGCGATAAGGACGCGCTGACCAGCGCGGACCGCCGGTGCGATGGTCTCATGCCAGAAAGGCAGGAATCGCTCGACAGTGTCCTTGAGGCACTCCGTCCTCGGCAACGGGTCGCCGCTCAGCCCCGCATAACGGCGATCCTTGCCGGGAAAGCGTTCGTCGCTCTCTTCGAGCGCGGGCGGCTGAACGTCATAACTGCGCCGCCAGACCTTGATCTGATCCTCGCCGAATTGCTTCGCCATTTCCGCCTTGTTCAGACCTTGCAGCGATCCATAATGACGTTCGTTGAGCCGCCAGGAGCGGATGACGGGCACCCAGAGCAGGTCCATCTCGTCGAGAGCGATCCAGAGCGTTCGGATAGCGCGTTTGAGGACCGAGGTGAAGGCGACGTCGAACGTGAATCCCTGCCCCAGCAGCGTTCGCCCCGCGGCCCTGGCCTCCTCACGCCCTTGCTCGGACAGATCGACGTCGGTCCAGCCGGTGAAGCGATTCTCGCGATTCCAGACGCTTTCGCCATGACGCAACAGGACGAGCTTATGCATGCCAACATGCTCCCAGAGAACAAATGATGAATGAGGAATGATGCCTTCACTTCATGCATCATTCCCCATTCTAGGTTTGCCTCTCACTTCTTCGCGTTCTTCTTGAGGAACTCGGTGATGAGGAGTTCCGTGCTCGTGTCCCTAAGGATCTCGACCTTGAGGGTCTTCGCATGTTCGACGAGCGGCGCGGTGCGGCCCTTCTTCGGAGGCATGTACGGCGAGAAGAATCGCAACGGCTCCGCGTCACCGAGGCCGAGAGAGACGGTGAGCTTGTCCTTGCGCCGCTCCACGCTCCAGGGCGCTTCCGCGAGGAAGGCGGCGATGCGTTCCGCTTCGGGCAGTTTCTCGAGCAGTTTCTTCACCTGCTCGGCCGGGTCGATCGCCTTGGGCTGCTCGCCCGGCAGGGGCGGCGGCCCCTTCGGCTTCAGGAGTTGGTGCAGGTCGTTCATGACCGTGTTATTGATCACGCCCCGCTTGAGGTCCTCGAAATGCTTCGAGGAACCGACAAGGCTCAGGCTGACCCGGCCCGGCTCATAGCGCACCCACTCGTGCTTTCCCATGACCGCTTTCTGGCGCAGTTGGAGCGTCTCCATATCGAGTTGGCCGCGCTTGGAGGCGTCTTTCAGTTGGGCCGCTGTCTCCTCGCCGACCTGTTCGGCGATGATCTCGTTCAGACTGGCGACGAACTTGCTGGCCTGCTTGATGGTCAGCGTCTGGGTGGCGCAGAGTTCGCCCTCCTTGTTGAGGAAGAACGCGGACGCTCCTGGAATGATGTGCTTGCGCATCATTTCGCGTTCCTGTTTCGCTCTCGGATTCGCCTTCTTCCCCGATGCTTCGTTGTACTCGCTCAACTCCAGGGCCAGCAGCGGATGGCCGAGGTAGAGCCCCTCGTTCCGGGCGAAGACGGTCTCGAGAGTCGTCTTCGCCTTCTTGAGGTCGTCGTTATCATCCCCGGCCACTTGCAGCGTCTCGTAGACGAGCAGGGCCTGGGCCTCGTCCTTGTCGGCGTTGAAGGTGATGACGAAGGTTTGCTTGTCGAAATTGAGGCAACCGGCGGAACAGAACGCCAGCCCAGCCAGAAGCACCGATGAAAGATGAGACAGGCGCATGAGATCGCCTCCTGAAAGAGAGGATCGCGGAAAATAGTTCTTCAACCTCGGGACCAACGGGCGAAACTTTGCTCAGAGCCCCTCGACCTCGAATACATGATACCCCCATCCAGGCACGTCGAGAAAGAGGCCGCCCGTTGCCAGGTCGTCGCCGTCGCGCTCGTACGACACCGCACTCATCAGATCGCGCAGACGGAAACGCTTGCCATTCAGATTGCCGAAGGGAACGCTGACATAGCACTGTCCCCGTGGCGCTCCGTAATTGATAGTCGCCAGCAAGCGACGCTCTCCTTCCTCCCAGGCGAAGGCGAGGAAGTTGCTCCACGTCGCATTGTCGCCCCAGGCCGGCCGGCAGTCGCACAGCCGCCAACGACCGTCGCGCACTTCGGGCCTTTTCAACACCTCCAGCAGTTTGTGGTAGTGATCGCGAATGGCGCTATCGGGCTGTTCCACGGGACGCCGGCCCAGGTGCATCGACACCCGGATGCGCCGGCCCTCGAATTCCCCCTCGTGAAAGAAACGCAGGCCAGGCGTCAGGAAGGTGACTATCGAGGCGGCCTTGTGAACATCGATCGGAAACGCGGCTGCCGCACGCGGCTCGTCGTGATTCTCGAGAAAGCGGACCGAGCGTCTCTGAAACTCCATGTCGGCCCAGAGATGTTTGCGAGCCGTCTCGGCACTGAGGGAGTGCAGCCGGTCGTACAGGCGTTTGTCGTAGGTGTAATCGAAACCTTCCTGCTGCAACTCCCATTCGAGGTCCCAGTACACCTCGCCCATGAAGAGAAAGCCGGGGTTCGCCTGCTTGACGCGACCGATGGCCTCCGGCCAGAAGGAGGTATCGACCGGCGTGGTGCGGTCAATGGGCTGCGAACGATTGCCCCAGGTACGCGCG
>JBBRIK010000648.1:0-4420 GCA_038221045.1 Gemmatales bacterium | reverse complement strand
ATCCGGACGGGCTGTCCGCAAGCGTGGGGGGGACGCTGTCAAGCAGAGGCTGCTCGGGTTCGGTGTCATGCTCTGGAATGCGCGTTTCCACGGTCCCTCCTCTGAACGGCCAGATGCGTCAGGCAGTTGAGGAGGATCGCGACAAGGGAGTGAGGGTTATCGCGAGGGCCGCCGCTGCTGAGATCGTCCTCACCATAGCAGAAGCGGCCGCAATGCTGCCATCAAAATGAGCGGGGATCAGCGAGCCTCAGGGCATGACGGCCTGAGGCGTCTTCTCCTCGAGGATCGTTACCTGTCCTCGATCGTTGATCTCCGCCTTTGCGGAACTGATAACGGGCGTCTCGACCTCGCGCGCCAGCGCGGCGTAGTCGATCGCGCCGTTGGAGCGCGGTTCGTAGTCGAAGATCGATTGACCGAAACTCGGACACTCCGCCAGTTTGATGTTGCGGCGAATCCGCGTCTGGAAGATGCGAGCCGACGCCCACGGCAATGTGCTGCCGCGCGCTCGATCGAGATAGCCTTGCAAATCCTGCACGACCTCCTGAGCCAACTTCGTCGTCGCCTCGTACATGCACACGATGATGCCGGTCACCTTCAAGCCCGGATTGATCCGCTTGGCGACGAGAGCGGTCGTCTCGAATAGTTTGCCGAGTCCGTGCAGGGCGAGGAAGTGCGGCTGGAGCGGAATGAAGACCTCATTGGCGGCCGACAGGGCATTGAGGGTCAGCACTCCGAGCGACGGAGCGCAATCCATGAGGACGAAATCGAAGGGCTGATCCTCTGATTGCAACTGATCGCGGAGGATGACCTCCCGGCCGACGACGCCGGCCAGTTCGACCTCGGCAGCGGCGAGATTGATGTCGGAAGCCGCGACCCAGAGATTGTCCGCCACTTGCCGGCGCACCTCGGCCAGGGGGCGCGAGTGGACCAGCACGTCGTACATCGACTCGCTCTTGCCGTCCGGCTCGATGCCGAGATGGGTGGTGGCGTGCGCCTGCGGGTCGAGATCCAGAACGCATACGCGCTTGCCGGCGCGGGCGAGGGCGGCTGAAAGGTTGACAGTCGTCGTCGTCTTGCCGACGCCGCCCTTCTGGTTGATGATCGCGATCCGTCGCATACGCACTCCCTTCCTTGAAGGCAACTCAGAACCGCTAAAGTATACATCGTGCCGCCTTTTCTCGAATAGGCCAACGGTTGCCCCACAAGTTGGACTTTTGCAACTCAATGAGACGGCCCGTTTGTTGACAGATCCAGACGTTGGAAGATGGGGAGGTGAGGACGATGAAGTGTGGAGGCACTCGCGCGGCTTCTGGCAACGAAACGGCCCCGATTCCAGGAACCGGGGCCGGAAGCGACCTTGGATACGCACGGATTCTCGTCAAACCTTGCGAACGACGCCTACGAGGACGCCGATGATCTCAGGGTCCTCGCTCGCCGGGACGATGATCGGCGCCATCGAACTGTTGGCCGGCTCCAGACGCACATGATCTGCTTCTTGATAGAAGCGCTTCAGAGTCACTTCATTGTCGATCATGGCCACGACGCGCTCGCCGTTGGCGGCGCTGGACTGCTTGCGAACCACGACGAAGTCGCCGTCCTCGATGTGGTCCTCGATCATCGATTGGCCGCGAACCTTGAGGACGTAATGGTCGCTGCCGTCGAACATCTCGTTGATGTTGAGCAGTTCCGGGTTCTCGACTGCCTGCGTCGGCGGACCCGCCGCGACGGAGCCGAGCAGCGGCAGACCGGGGTAGCCGCCGAACTTGTGTCCGATCAGTTCGATCGCCCGCGCCGAGAAGCTCTCTCGCTTGATGATCCCCTTCTTCTCGAGCGCTTTCAGGTGGCACATGACGCCGTTGGGCGACTTGATCCCGAACGCTTCGCCAATTTCGCGAACCGTCGGGCCGTAGCCTCGTCCCTCGATCTTGCTTCGGATGAAGTCGTAGATCTTTCGCTGTTTCTCGGTCAGTTGGCTCATGTCCGGCATGTCACATCTCCCACATCACACGAGGATTGAATCGGAAAAAGCGCCAGGAGAGCGATTCTCCCTCACGCGGCTCATTCGTTGTCAACGCGCACAGATAACAACTCATAAACCTTAGTATAGAATACAGTCGTACACAAAAAAAGACATATTTTCAGTAGTCGCCGAAGCGAAGCGAGAAGGGAGAATCGCGATGCGCTGGGAGTACGAAGGGAGAATCCACGAAAATTGCGTGATCTTTCGCAAAACAAAGGAGGCGTTCGGCGGTCTGTCGAACATGGCCGCTGGTTTTCCTCTACAGGTGAACGGCCATGAGGTGCTGACGTCGGAGGCGCTCTATCAGGCGTGCCGATTTCCCGATCATCCTGAGATCCAGAGAGAAGTTCTGGAGCAGGCCAGCCCGATGTCGGCGAAAATGGTGACGAGGAAGGGAGGAAGACGTGCGACGTGTTCACGGCCCGATTGGGAGCGGATCAACGTCGAGGTGATGGCGTGGTGTCTGCGTGTGAAACTGGCTCAGAACCTGGGCCCCTTCTACTGGCTGCTACACTCGACAGGAGCCAAGGCGATCGTGGAATGGTCGCACAAGGATGCGTTCTGGGGAGCGGTCGAGGACGAAGACGGCGTGTTGCGCGGCGCGAACCAATTGGGCCGGCTGTTGATGCAACTGCGCGATTTCGCACTCGCTCGCTGGGAGAAGGAGCGCGATCTTCTGCGTGGGGTCGAGCCGCTGGCGATTCCGAACTTCAAGCTGTTGGGAGAAGACATCCGCGCCGTTTCGCCGTAGGTCCGGTCAAGGCGACCCCGGAACGGGAATGCCAGGGAGGGCCACCTCGGGGACTGGCACCAGCTGCGCGGCAGGAGGGCCTGGAGGAGCAGGTTGGGGACCGGCAACGCCGCCGTACCATTGCGTGTTCGGCGGGATCTTCTTGGGCGGGAAGGCATAATCGAGGAAGCCGGCGACCGGCGAGGTGCTGCAACCACACGCCAGCACCAGTAGCACGCACGCCAGCCCTTTCATGTCCTGCCCTCACATCACCCCAGTTTGCCAGGGAGTCCGCCGTCAGTCTGGCCGCATGGGGAGGGCTATACCATTCTCGCCTCCTTCGGGGAAGGGCGATTCACGTCGAAACGGACATTCGCTCGCTCAGCACGTCGGTCAGCGCCTCCAGCACCAGAACGAGTTGGACGCGGCGATCGATCTGAAATTCGCCGTCCAGACAGCGGTCCATCAGACGCAGGAGCTGGTCGGCGTCAAGCCGCTGGCAGAGAGTGGAGAGTGCCTTTTGCTCCGCCGCGTCCGCGTCCGGCGGCACGATCCCGACGCTGAAGCGCAGGGCGTCTTGCAAGAACGAGAGCAGCAGGCCGACGCAGACGGAGGCGCGATGTCGCTGGGCCGCCGACTCCTTGCCCGCTTCTTCGATGAAACCCATCCACGTCTTGCTCAATTCGACGCTATCGATCCGCAGCGACGTCAAAGCGTGAATCAGTTTGCCGCGAAAGTCCCACAGGTCAGGATCGCTCAACTCGCGCGCCGTGCCGGGACTGCCCTCGCTGACTCGAAGCAGGCGAGCGAGCAGGGCAGGATCCTCGATGCCGGCGGCGCGGAGCAGCGAGGACACCTCGGCGGCGGAAAGACGGGCAAAGTTGACAACCTGACAACGCGACACGATCGTCGGCAACTGGCGATCGGCACTGGTGCCGACGAGGATGAGGACGGAACGCGGCGGAGGTTCTTCGAGCGTCTTGAGGAAGGAGTTGGCTGACTCCGGATTGAGATCGTCGGCGTCGGCGAGCAGGATGACCTTGCCCCGGCCGCGGGCGGGCCTCATGGAGAAGCGCTGGCAGAGTTCGCGCATCAGATCGATGGGGAACTCATGGACGTCTTCCGGTTTGCGGACGAGGAAGAAATCGGGATGCGTTCCCGCCTCAACTTGCAGGCAGGCGGGACAGACGTCGCAGGCATCGAGCTTCTTGTCGGCGTCCGGCCCCTCGCAGAGCAGCGTCTTCGCTAGCTCGATGGCGAAGAGTTTCTTGCCGACGCCGGGCGGCCCGGTGAAGAGATAGGCGTGAGCCAGCCGGTCTCGGCGAATGACTCGCTGAAAAGCCTGGATCAGGACGTCATGGCCGCGAACGCGATTCCAGGACACGTCGCACCTCCTGCACGATGCGCTGATGCACGGCTTCGACAGCCGTGCCGGCGTCGAGAACGATAATCCTCTCCGGATTCGCACTCGCCTCGGAGAGAAAGCCAGCACGGACGCGCTCGTGATAGGCGTCCTCACGGCTCTCCATGCGATCGGGCGGACGATTGCGGCGCGTGCGAGCCAGCGACACGGGAAGATCGAGAACGAAGGTCAGGTCGGGAGTGAGTCCTTCCGTCGAGAGCAGGCCGGCGTCCCAAAGCTGGCGCGGATCGAGTCCGCCGGCGTGGCC
>JBBRIK010000647.1:0-4421 GCA_038221045.1 Gemmatales bacterium | reverse complement strand
CAACATCACCCTGCCCGGCGAACAGGAGGCTACAGACAAACTGCGAACCCTGGCCCGCACCTATCGCCAGCAGGGCGACCGCTGGTGGACACGACCGCCCGGCTCCCAGGCGCGGCGCGACGCCTACTTCCAGCAGGGCCTCAAAGCCGACTATGAGGCCATCCGTGACGTCTCTCACAACATCCTGACAATGAATCAGCACAACATGGAGAAGGCAGAACAGGACGCCAGTCGAACCGCGCGGATCTCGCTGGTCGGGTTCGGCGTCGGCCTGGTGATCGCCTCGGTGCTGGCCCTGTGGCTGGCCTGGAACACCATCCGCGCCACGCTTCGGCCGGTCCAGTTGGTCACGCAGTCGGCCCTCGCCATCGGGGCCGGCAACCTCGATCAGGTGGTTCCCGTCCTGTCGCCCGATGAGCTGGGCCAGCTCGCCGGCGCGTTCAACACCATGGCCCGGCAGCTCCGCGAATATCGTCAGGCCGGTCACGCTCAGTTGCTCCGCGCCCAGCAGACCAGTAAGGCGACGATCAACTCCTTTCCCGATCCCGTCCTCGTCGTCGATGCGGCCGGGAGTGTGGAAATGGCGAACCCCGCAGCCCAGCGGCTCCTCGGCGCTGGTCCCGACGCCTGGCAACAGCCCGGCGACATCACCGCTCGTTTGCAGGATGCGCTTCGCACGGATCGGCCCTATCTCCCCGAGAGTTTCGACCGCACCGTCCGCCTCGTCGTGGGCGGCCAGGAGGCGTTCTTCCTGCCGCGCATCTTCCCCATTGCCACACCGGGAAGCGGCACCATCGGGGCGGCGATCCTGTTACAGGACGTAACGCGGTTCCGCCTGCTGGATCAGGTGAAGTCCGATCTCGTCGCCACGGTCAGCCACGAATTGAAGACGCCGCTCACCAGCATTCGACTCGCTCTGCATCTGCTCCTCGAAGAACTCGTCGGCCCGCTGACGCCGAAGCAGACCGAGTTGCTGCTCGATGCGCGCGACAACGGCGAACGGCTGCTGCGCATGGTCGATAACCTGCTCGATCTCGCGCGCCTGGAGAAGGGGACCGTCCTGCAACTGCGTCCGGAGAAGCCGGCGGCGCTGATCCGCGCCCCCCTCGAAGTGCTGGTGCCGCGAGCTGTGGACAAGGGCGTTCATCTGATCGTCGAGGTCGGCGACGATCTGCCGGAAGTGGACGCCGACAAGGAACGTCTGGGGCATGCGTTGAGCAACCTGCTCGATAACGCCCTGATCCACACGCCGCCTGGAGGCAAGATCGTCCTGTCAGGGACGGCGACCCCGGCCGAGGTAACGCTGGCCATCGCCGACACGGGTACCGGCATCGCCCCCGAGCATTTGCCGCATATTTTCGACAAGTTCTATCGCATTCCCGCTCAGACGCCGGACCACGGGACGGGCCTGGGACTGGCCATTGTCCGCGAGGTCGTGATCGCGCACGGCGGCCGGGTGTCCTGTGAGAGCCGGCCTGGCGAGGGCAGCGTATTTCGGATCGTGCTACCACGCAGCTAATCTTGCTCCCCTCTCCCCCGAAGCGGGGGCGCGGGGAGCAAGAGAAGAGGGAGCGACATGAGTACGAACGATCGGCCCTCGCCGGAGTATTTCCTGTCGCTGATTCGCCAGCAGCAGCGGGGCCGGCTCAAGGTCTACCTCGGCTTCGCCGCCGGCGTCGGCAAGACGTTCGAGATGTTGCAGGAAGGACAGCGCCTGCGCAACCAGGGCGTGAACGTCGTCATCGGTCTCGTCGAGACGCATGGCCGGGCCGAGACCGCCGCCCTGATCGACGGACTCGAACAGGTGCCGCGCCGCCGGATCGAGTATCGCGGAGTCGTCCTGGAGGAAATGGACCTCGACGCCGTGCTCGCTCGACGCCCGACTGTCGTTCTGGTCGATGAACTGGCTCACACCAACGCGCCCGGCTCGCACCACGAGAAGCGCTATCAGGACGTCGAGGATCTTGCGCGAAGGGATTCACGTCATCGCGACGCTCAACATCCAGCATCTGGAGAGCCTGTACGACCTCGTCGAACAGGCAACGGGCGTCAAGGTGAAGGAGCGTGTGCCGGACTATGTCCTGGGATTGGCCGACCAGATCGTCAACGTCGATCTCTCGGCGGAGGACCTGCGCGAGCGGCTCCTGGCCGGGAAAGTGTATCCACAGACGCGAGTGTCCCAGGCGCTGGAGAGTTTCTTCAAGTCGGAAAACTTGACTCGGCTGCGCGAGATGACTCTGGGCGAAATGGCCCATTTGCTTGATCGCCGCCGCCGCGAGAAGGCGGGCGAAGAGCGTCAGGGGGGTCCGGATCGCGTGATGGTCTGCCTCAGTTCGGGCAGCCCGTTCGCGCCGGCGCTGTTGCGAAAGGGAGCGCGGGTGGCGGATCGGCTGAACGCGCCGTGGTATGCCGTCCACATCCAGACGTCCGGCGAGGAGCCGGAGCGGATTGAGGCGTCGGTGCAGCGTCAGTTGGCGAACAATCTCAGCCTGGCTCACGATCTCGGCGCAGTGCCGATGACGTTCAAGGGAGCGGACGTCGTCAGCACAATCGCGGCCTTCGTGCAGGAGTATGAGATTACACTCGTGCTGCTGGGGCGGACGCAGCGGCCGTGGTACGCGCGCTGGTTCGGCCAGTCGGTCCTCGATCGCTTGTTGCAGGCCATTCGCGGCGTGGACGTCCTTGTGGCGGGGAACCTCTGAGAGAAGGGATGCGCGAAGTGGAGGGACCCTTGTGGCGAAAAATCCGGTCTTTTGGGGTGAAGCCGGAATGAAACCCGCGAAGGATACGCCAGTTTGGAGTGAACATCCACGGGCAGAGCCTAGCATTTCATCGCTGGATTGCCTGGAATGTAGCCGAATTCGCCAGAATTCGGGTCGCTCAAAAGCCACCCAGAACCCGAATTCTGGCGAATTCGGCTACAAGAAGCGCTGTAGTGCTACCAGTCTCCAAGTCCCCCATTTCAGCAACTGAGCTTCCCGCACCGATGCCTCTGAAGTAGCATTGCCGCGCAGTTAAGGGAGTTCCACCTCATATTTGAGGAGCGGCACGGTGGCCATTCAAGAGATACACATTGCGAATTATCGCTCCATTCGCAACCTGACGCTGCCGCTGCATTCCATCAACGTGCTCGTTGGTCCGAACGGCTGCGGCAAAAGCAATCTCTATCGCGCCCTCTCGCTGCTTGTCGCCGCGGCCGAGGGACGTCTGGCGCTGACTCTCGCCGAAGAAGGAGGCATGCCCTCGGTACTCTGGGCCGGCCCGCGCCGCAAGGGACCCGTGCGCATGATGCTTGGCGTGACGCTCGACCTGCTGGGTTACGAGTTGAGTTGTGGCTTGCCCATTCCGGGAGACACCGCCTTCATCCTCGACCCCGAAGTGAAGGAAGAGCGCGTCTGGTACGCAAAGGAACGCACGAAGGTCAGTTTGCTGGAAAGGGAGAATACCACTGTCCGCGCCCGAGACGGCGAGGGAAAGCAGGTATTCCTGCCGATGGCGGTTGCCCAGCAGGAATCGGTCCTCTCCGAGTTGCGTGAGCCGAAGCAGTTCCCTGTCCTGCACACGCTACGTCAGGAGATTCTTAGTTGGCGATTCTACCATCACTTCTCGACTGAACCGCATTCGCCCTTGCGTCAGCCCCAGGTGGGAGTGCGAACGACAGCGCTGCACCACGACGGCAGAGACCTTGCCGCCGCCTTGCAGACGATCATCGAGATTGGCGACGGCCCCGCTCTCCATCAGGCCATCGAACATGCGTTTCCCGGCGCCTCCCTGACGATTGAGCGCACGGAGGACGCTCGATTTAGCGTGGAGATGGCGTTCCCCGGTATCAAGCGGCACTTCAAGGCACCCGAATTGTCCGATGGGACTCTCCAGTATCTCTGCCTGCTGGCGGCCTTGCTCAGCCCCCGGCCGCCGACTCTGCTCGCTCTGAATGAGCCGGAGACGAGCATTCATCCCGATCTGCTGGAGCCGCTCGCCTGCCTGATCGTCCGGGCCGCGAGGTTCTCGCAGTTGTGGATCACCACCCACTCGTCAACGTTGGCCGGCTTCATCGAAGGACACTCGGGAACGAAGCCCGTTCTGCTCGAGAAAGTCGAAGGCGAAACCCGCATGGTCCGCAATTCCACGGGGAGAGACCAGGAAGAGGGTTGAGCCAGAGTCGTAAGACTGGGGCGAGACGTGAGAGCCTCAGGACGATCCATCTACTCTGCCTGTGGTGGAAAAGTCGTGGAAAAGCCACGGAAGAGGTTCCCGGGACCGTTGATTTCATTGTCAACCGAATTGCCTACCCAGCAAATACAAGTCAGCGAATCGACGAGCCGTGGTCAAGTCACCGGCGAGTAGGGCGCGGACAGCCTCTCGGTAGACGCTGGTGGCCTCAGCGGGCCGGACCGGCGGGAGAGGCACAACCAGCTTCA
>JBBRIK010000646.1:0-4422 GCA_038221045.1 Gemmatales bacterium | reverse complement strand
GGGTCTTCCGTCTTGCTTGTTGTTTCGCGCTCTCCTCCCGTCTTCCACTGACCCCCACACCCCCAACCCCACACCCCCGAAGCGGGGGCGAGGGGCGAAAGAGAATAAAGCACAGCGCAGAAAGCGGCCGCCGTTGATGTCGATCAACGCGCCATTGAGGAACTTCCCCGCGTCGCTGGCGAGGAACAGCACGACGGAGGCGACCTCTTCGGCAAGCCCATTGCGTCCCAGCGGCGTCTCACGGCGATATTGCTCCATGCGTTCCGGCGTGCTGAACACCTCATGGTGCCGCGTCTCAATCACGCCCGGCATGATGGCGTTGGTCCGCACTGCGGGGGCAAGCTCGCGCGCCAGCGTTCGCGTCATCACTTGAAGACCGCCCTTGGCGATCGCGTAGGGGCCGGCTCCATTTGCTCCGCCCGTCTGGATCGACAGCGTCAGGTTGTTGACGATGACGCCGTTGCCACTCGCTCGCAACAGCGGAATCGCGCGCTGCGTGACCAGGAACGCCCCCGTCAGATTGACCGCCAGCACCTGCTGCCACAATTCGAGCGAACAGTCTTCGATCCGTGTCCGCTGCACCGGTGAGCCGGCGTTGTTGATCAGGATGTCGAGCCGGCCTGTCAGTGCCGCCAGCGCATCGACGAGATGGGTCGCCTCGTCAGCCTGGGAGAGATCCGCTTGCAGCAGGACGCCCTTGTCGCCGTTCCGCTCGATGGCCTCGAGAGTCCGCGCCGCCTCGTCAGCGCTGCGATGAAAGTGAATGCCGACGAACGCTCCCGCCGCCGCCAGGGATTCAGCGACCGCCCGCCCAATTCCCACGCCCGCGCCGGTCACCAGCGCCACTCGTCCTTGCAAGTTCGTTGCGTTCATCTTGAAATTCCTCGAGAAGTCTGGTGGGTCTGTCCGAATGCGACAGGCCCACTCTCGTTTCAGCTTGCTCCCACGGCTGCGCTACGATACCGTTAGCAAGCATCCCTTCTTGCACGAACAGCGTTCTGGAGATCCGGATTACCTCGTTCGGATAGCGATTGATGTCCGATGAACCCGAGTCTCTGCAGCCCCCTCCCTCGACCAAACAAGCTCCCGCTCGGTCGGGCGAGTGGCCGCCGGAGTTTCAGTCCGGCGGCGCGATTGCTCCGTTCAACAGCAACTCCCCAACGCGCCTGTCCGTCCCACCGGAGGCGGCAGAGACGGCTCCCGGCGAACAGCCGAAGGCCAGCCAGCGGCTGGGGGATTTCTTCCTCATCGAAGAACTCGGGGCCGGCTCCTTCGCCACGGTCTTCCTGGCCGTTCAACTCTCGCTCGGCCGTCAGGTCGCCCTGAAGATTTCCCGCACCAGCGATAGCGAGGCCCAGACGCTTGCGACTCTCGAACATGAATATGTCGTTCCCGTGTATTCGGAATTCATCGACCAGGAACGGCACCTGCGCCTTCTGTGTATGAAGTTCGTGCCAGGCACGACCCTCGAAAGGGTGATCCTCGAGCTGGCCGGGCGGCCCCTGAAGGAATGGTCCGGTCAGGCCATCCTCGACGCCATCGACCAGGTGACCCGTCACGAGGCGATGTTCGACCTCGCGGCCCTGCGCGACCGGCAGCAACTCGCGGACAGCGATTTCATCGAGGCCGTTTGCTGGATCGGAGCGCGTGTGGCCGAGGCGCTCGCCCATGCCCATAGCCGAGGCGTTCTCCACCGCGATATCAAGCCTGCCAATATTCTGCTCAATCCCTATGGACGGCCCCTCCTATCCGACTTCAACCTGGCCAGCTTCACGCAGCGCGGCGTGGGCAATGAAAACTTCGGCGGCACGCTGCGGTACATGGCCCCGGAACATCTCGCGGCCTTCGACCCTGACAGCGGTGCCAGCCGCGACCTCGTCGATGAACGCTCGGACATTTACTCGCTCGGTGTGGTGCTCTTCGAGTTGCTGACCGGTCAGGCCCTGTCGAGGACCTCGGCCCGGCGCGGGCAGGTGACGCGCGCTCTCGTGCAAGAACTGGAGGCGGAACGCCGGGGGTCCGCCCCCTCGCCGCGTCACCGCCAGTCCAGTATTCCCGAATGCCTCGACCGCGTCGTGCGCCGGTGCCTGGAGCCAGAGCCAAAGAACCGCTATCAGCACGCCGCTGAACTCAGCCAGTCGCTCGACGGTTGTCGCCAACTCCAGCAATGGGAGCGCGACTTTCCTCCCGCCTTGTGGTTGACGGCCTTGAGCCGCAACACTCCCGTCCTGATGGTCATTCTGCTGGGGTTTCTGCCGCACATTCTCGGCAGCGTTGTGAACATCGCTTACAACAAGTTCGCCATCGTGACCGACCTGAGCGGAACGCAACAAAGCGTGTTCAATCTCGTGCTGATGAGTTACAACGTCCTGGTGTATCCATTCTGTTTCTGGATACTGTGCCGGGTGATGGTTCCCGTCATTCGCATGAGCAAGCGCCTCGATGGCCCCGAACGTCTCGATGCCGAGGAGGTCACACGCCAGCGGCGACTGGCGCTGCGCGTCCCTATCCTCAGTGTGGTGATATCGTGCCTGGGTTGGCTGCCGGGCGGCGTCATATTCCCGCTCACCATCCACCTGTTCGCGGAGCCGGTCTCTCCCGAGGTGTTCGGTCATTTTCTCGTGTCGTTCACCATCTCGGGACTGATCGCGACGACATATTCCTATTTCGGGATGCAGGCGTTCGTCTTGCGAATTTTGTATCCGCGCCTGTGGGTGGATCCTCAACGCCCCCGGCTGCAGGCCCGGCAAGAATTGCGTTCCATCGAACGCCGCCTGCGTGTGTTTCAGTTCGCCGCCGGCCTGATTCCTTTGAGCGGGGCGGCCCTGATGATCGGCGTCAGCAGCGCCGATCACATGACACTGTTATTCCGCTTCCTTGTGGTCGGGCTGATCGGCCTCGGCATGGCGGGCTTTGGAGCGGCCCTGCTGGTGAGCAGCCGGGCAAGCCGCACGCTCGCCAGCACGAAATCACACTCCCAGTTCAATGGCACGTTCAACTCGGCGGATCAAACATCATGATGATCTGAGCGCGAGCGACACGGAGATGCTTGATGACCGGTTCGAGCTTGGCCACGGCGAGCGAGCGAGCGAAGAGAACGCTTTCGTCGATGAGCATCTCCAGCTTTTCCAGTTCCGGGATTGCAGCGGATGCAACCACCACCACCACCGACGCCGACGCGGGCTTCGGCCCTCTCTTTTTGCCGGGGACCGCAACCCCGCCACGCTTGTCGGCCCGCAGCTTGCTTTTCAGACTCGCGAGGTTCGCCCGAATCCTATCCGACGCCTCCTCGCCCGGATTATCGACCTTCCATTGCTCGAGGATGGCCGAGTTGTCTTTGAGGTCGAGCCATTCCGGATGGGCGACAAACTGTTGGTAGAAGTACGCCCGCAGGCTCAGTTTCTTCTTCTTCTTACGCGGCATGCCAGTCCTCGTGATGAATCGTTGAGATTTCCTCCCCACTGAAAGATGGTTGTATCAGTCCATCATTCACTTGCAAGGTGCTGATTTCAGCACGAAGCGCAACATGACTTCCTCAACAGGGAAATGTTTCATCCATTGGCGCTTGAGCCAACTCGATCAGGAATCGCCCCAGGCGCTCGGTAAGCACCTCCATCAAACGCCGTCCCTTTTCGGGAGTAGCCGCGGAAGGATCTCCCAGCCCCGTGTTGGTCGTGACGATGTGCCAGGGCCGCGTGATGCTCACCCAGCCGCGATTGATCGCGTCGAAACGGCTCGGCCTCGCCTTTCCCGCGTCCGCCAATTCCGGCCGCATCAGGTCGGGAAAATACTCCAGGCCGAGGCTCGTCTCCACCTCATCGGCATGTTCTCCCGGCGACTGAAAGATCTCCGGATACACGTCCGCAGCCATGCGAAACCAGTCGCAGACGCAGAGGAAGACACTGGTTCGATGGTGCAACTCGCGGGTCAGCGGTTTCAGTTCATTTCCTCCATGTCCATTGAGCAGGACCATCTTCTTGACACCCTGTCGTTCCATCGAATCGACGAGGTCGCTGAGCAGCCGCAACAGCGTGGTCGGCGTCACGCTGCAAGCCAGTCCGCCGGGGATCTTCAAGTGATTCGTGTTGACGCCGTACGGGAAGGCTGGAAGCAATAGCACGGCTGCTCCCTGTTTGTAGGCGTACTCACAGGCGCGCGAGCCGATTTCCTCGACTTGCAAGGTGTCGGTGCCGTAGGGCATGTGCAGGTTGTGCGGTTCGGTGGCCCCGAACGGCAGGACCACAACGTCCCAGTGACGTTCGCGGAGAGCAGAATGATTCTGATCGGCCAGCACCCATTCGCGCATGACAAGCTCCGGAAAATGAACGGGGCTTGCCATCGTGAGACGGCAAGCCCTGGCCGACAAACCTTCTTG
Organism: Gemmatales bacterium; assembly: GCA_038221045.1. Lineage (GTDB taxonomy): Bacteria > Planctomycetota > Planctomycetia > Gemmatales > Gemmataceae > JBBRIK01. The sequence goes on along the minus strand of JBBRIK010000646.1, from coordinate 47 downwards.
CCGCTTGCGGCTTTGCAAGGAGCCTGCAAAGCCGCAAGCGGCAGGAG
>JBBRIK010000645.1:0-4422 GCA_038221045.1 Gemmatales bacterium | reverse complement strand
GTGGTCATCGCGAAGGACGGACTCGGCATCGGCCAGCGGCACATTACCATCTCGACGGTAGGCTTGCCGGCGAAGATAAAACGACTCGCGGACCTCCAGAAGCAGTATCATCTGGCCGTGTCGCTGCACGCTCCCACCGACGCTCTGCGGACGCAAATCGTGCCGACGAACGACAAAACAGGGCTCGCGGACATCCTTGAGGCAGCGGACTATTTCCAGGCCCAGACCGGACGTCAGGTGACTTACGAGTATGTCATGCTGCGTGGTCTCAACGACCAGCCGACCCACGCCGAGGAGTTGGCCCGTCTGCTCTATGGCCGGCAGGCGCACATCAACCTGATTCCGTTCAACGACGTCGAGGGCTTGCCGTATCAGCGCCCTTTGCAAACGACGCTGACGGAGTTCGTGGCCCGGTTGCGGCGGCGCGGCCTGGTGGTCCACGTTCGGAAGCGAAAGGGCGCCGACATCGACGCCGCCTGCGGTCAACTGAGGCGCTCGGCCCTGGCGTCGGACTCGCTCGTGACCTTGGGCCTTCCGAAGACAGGCGAGCGGGGCGTGTGAACGCCCCGGTTTCGTGAATCTACCGGGGCGTTTACACGCCCCGCTCGCCAGGGCAGGGCGGAACTTGTGATGGGTCCAGGGGTTCAACCTAGTAAGACTGAGCGGGGTGGTGGTCCGATCCGCTCAGGCAGACCTGCGAGGCATTGCGTGCCACCGCTCGGCGAATCCAGTGCGCAGTATGCCCTGCGCGATCCGGACATTCGCCTTATGCTGCGCGTCCGCGACGACGTGCCGGGAGCGTTCGAGGAACTGGTCACGCTCTATCAGCATCGCCTCGTCGGCGTCATGCATCATTTGATCGGCAACGCCGAGGAAGCCGAGGACCTGGCCCAGGAAGTGTTCCTCCGCGTCTATCGAGCGCGGGAAAAATACACGCCGCGAGCCAAGTTCTCGACCTGGTTGTTCACCATCGCCAACAACCTCGCGCTCAACGCCCTGCGCTCGCGGCAGCGCAAGCCGGTCGTGTCGCTGGCGGTCCACGATTCCGGCCCACTCGGCCCCCGTCCGGCCGAGCAACTGGTACGCGATCGGGCAGCGCAGCCGATGCAGCGGATGCAGCAGCAGGAGCTGGCGGCCATCATCCAGGAGGCCATCAAGGGACTCAACGAACGACAGCGCATGGCGGTCGTCCTCAACAAGTTCGAGGACATGAATTATGCGGAGATCGCCGAGGTGATGAACCTATCGACCAAGGCGGTCAAGTCGCTGCTGAGCAGGGCGCGTATGAATCTGCGCGTGGCTCTGCAAGCCTATGTATACATGGATGGCGAACCTGTGCCGGAGGTTAGCGGCACCGAAGAGGAATGAGCAGGCGAACCCATGAGCAAACCCCTGAGCCAAGAGGATCGCGAGGAACTCGTCGCTTTCCTCGACGGCGAACTCGACGAAGAGCAGGCCCACTCGGTGGAGGCGAAGATCAGCCTCGATCCGACGCTGCGCGCCGAGGCCGAGACGCTCAAACGCGCCTGGGACCTGCTCGACTATCTTCCCAAACCCGAGCCGTCGCCGAGCTTCACCAATCGCACCATGGACCGCATCTCGACGCGCGAGACGGCCAACGCGCTGCGGCCCATGCGGAGATATCGGCGCTGGTTCATCGCCGCGGGATGGGCGGCGGCTCTGGTGCTGGCCTGGTTCGCCGGCTACCTCGGTGCGGTCCGCTCCATTCCTCCTCGTCCGGGCAATCGCGAACTGGTGCGCGAGTTGCGCCTGATCGAGAACCTGCGCTATTACGAGACGCTCGAGTCGCTGGAGTTCCTCCACGAACTCGACCAGCGCGACCTGTTCGGTGAAGATTCGCTCGATTCCTGACCACCTCCCCTCACCCCCAACCCCTCTCCCCGGAGGGACGAGGGGCGAGGGGAGAAGAGAAAGCTGTCATGCGCCGTTCCATTCGCTCGGTTCTGCTCCTCGCTCTGACGCTTGCCGGCATCGGGGCCGCCGTGCCCGAGTCGCCTCCTGGGGATGGCGTCACGCGCGACGATCCGCTTAACTGGAATCAGCGTCTGCTCGACGCCTGGCGGCAGACCCCGGAGCATAACCTTCGACTTCAGCGCGATCTGAAGCACTTCTGGAGTCTGCCGCGCGAGGAACGCGACCGGCTGCGAGCTCTCGACCGCGAACTAAACGAACAGGATTCCGCGACGCAGCAACGGCTCTGGGGAGTCCTCGAACGCTATAACGCCTGGCTGGAACGTCTTCCGGAGGGAGAACGCCGGCGGATCGAATCCGCGCCTGCGGAGCGGCGTCTGGCCATCGTCAAGGAGATTCGCGAGCAGCAATGGGTCGATCGGCTCCCCGAACGGGTCCGTAACGAGTTGAAAGCGCTGTCGGCCGAGAAGCGCGGCGAGCGGATTGTGGAGCTGAAGAAGGACGAACGGCAGCGCGCCCTGGATGCCCTGACGGCGCAGCCCCTCGTCAAACCCAAGAAAGACAAACCGGTGAAACTGAGCGAGTTTCCCGCAGAGGTGCAACAATATTTCCGCGATGGTCTGAACCCGCTCCTGACCTCGCAGGAGCGTGATACTCTGAAGAAGGCCGAGGGTCAGCCCTGGCCGATGTACGCCCGCTTGCTCAGCGAATATGCGGCGAAGCATCCCATTCCGCTGCCTGGGCCTGTCGGCCCGGTGCGTCTGGCTGATGTGCCTGGATCGCTTGGCAACCACCTCCGGAAGTTTGATCGTCCCAATGGTCTGCGCAAGGATGAGGGCAAATGGCCCGAGTTCGGTGTGGCCTTGCGGCGGCTGCCCCAGCATGAAAAGCATCCGCTCGCGCCGCGCCTGACGCCATCGTCGCCGAAGGACTTCTCCGAGCCGCTCCAGGAGTTCATCACCCTTCTCGACGGCAAGCTGTCCAGTGACGATCACGAACGCCTGAGGGCCGCCGAGGGCAAGTGGCCGGGCTATCCGAAGCTGCTGCTGGAACTGGCGCGCAAGCACAAACTGGACGTTCCCGGCATGACGCTGCCCGGCCCGCGCGAACTGTGGGACAACGCTCGCACCGCTCTGCCCGAGGTCCCCGATCGGACGCTGTATCACTTCGTCATGAGCGAGATGAGCGAGGAGGAGCGCGAGAAATTGCCGCTGTCGTCCGGCGATCCCGTCGTCCGCGAGAAGGTCAAGAAGAAGTTTTTCGAGAAGAACCCCCGCGAACTGAAACGCCTTCAGCGCCTCGATTCGCGCGGCGTGACGCTCGGCGGCGGACTCGAATGACGCCGATTTCAGGTCGCGGGCGCCTTTTCTTGCCGCTTGCGGCGTAGCGAGTTCGACCGCTTCGCCGCAAGAGGAAAAGAGGACAACTTCAACGTCACTTGCGGTCGAGGTTCTTCTTCAGGTCATCCGCCTCCAGTTCGACCTTCGCGCCGTCCTTCGGCACCTCGATCTTCGCGGTCCACAGGATTGCGTTGACCACGAGCTTGCGGAAGTTCTCGTCGCCCCAGTTGCGATGGAAGTGGCCGCCGGTGAAGCCAAAACTGCGGCCCTCGTCCTTCTCGCGCTCGAAGGTCCAGGCGACGGTCTCTTCCCGGCCCGGATGCTTCTTCGCATCGGGAGTGCCTCGCTTGTCGTCGGGCGGCGTCGCCTTGAGGATCGGCGTCACCTTCTTCGACTCCGGCGCGAAACGCATGTTGAAGTACCACTCGTCCTGAATGTCGAATGGCTTGACGCCGCGCGCGATCGGATGTTCCGGCAGCATCTTGAAGTTGGCCTTCCAGTGCGGATTGATCGAGAAACCGGTCTCGTAGTAGCCGCCCAGCCACGACAGGACGTGTTCGCTCTGGCTCTTCGGATACTCGACGGCGTAGTGCAGATTGACGAAGCCGACGCCCTTGTCGATGAGCTTCTGGACCTCGGCACGATGCTCCTTTTGGATGATCGGATGACCGCCGCCGCCATCCATGAAGAACACGACGCTCTTGGCGTTCTCGAAGGTCTTCGGGTTCTTCGGCCAGCCGTCGCGGGCCATGACGGGAAAGACGCCCGGCGTCTGTTTGAGCAACTTCATCAGAACGGCGCAGCCGGCGAAGAACTCGTGTTCGCCCTTGCCATGACTCTGCCGGCCGGCGACGAGGACGATCTTGGAGAGCGACGGATCGGTCGGCTGCACTTCGAGGGGAACGCCGCTCTGGTCGAAATCATCAGCATCGGCCTGCGGAGCGATGAGCGCCAGCAGACAGAACGGCGTCGCCAGACAACATAGTAGACGCTTGCTCATTGGGGAGGCTCCTCTGGGGAAGTTCTAACGAGTTGAACCGCAACGATCTTCCGTCCCAGCCGCACCACTAGCCCATCGACGACTTTGATAAGCGCATTCGGGTCCGTGATCTTCTGCCGCTCCGACTTGACGGTAACCAACCCCAAAGTT
>JBBRIK010000644.1:0-4426 GCA_038221045.1 Gemmatales bacterium | reverse complement strand
GCGATTCGATCTTCGCCTCCAGTTCCTGGATGGCGAGATACGCTCGCAGCAACGGCGAATCCTCGGGCTTTTTCGAGGGATTGCTCATGGGGTACGCCTCTGAAGGGATTCCAGTTTCGCGAGGAGCAGGCGTTCCAGGTCATCCTCGGAGAGTTCGCGCAGCCCGTCCTCGATACCATCGGGGACGGGTTCCGGTTGCGGCTCGACAGCCTGGGCAGGCAACAGTCTGAGAAGGAAGTCCGCCAGAGAAGCGAGTGTGGGATGATCGAAGATCAGCGTGGACGGCAGGGCGACCCCAAGGGATTGCTGCAAGCGCGCTCGCACTTCGAGCGCCATCAGCGAATCGAGACCCATCTCGAACAATCGGGTCCGCTCGCCGGGCGCCTGTTCGGGCGTCAGGCGCAGGACGGCCGCAATCGTATCGCGGCCATGCTCCAGTAGTCGCTCGCGGCGTCGGCCTTCGGGCACGTCGCGCAGTTGTTCGAGGAAGGCAGTTCCCGCGTCCGGTCCCGCGACCGGCTGAGAGCGAATGAGGGCCGAGAGCAACGACGACATCACTCCAGCGCGGCTTGCGTAGCGTTCCCAGTCCACATCGAGAACGCCGGTCTGGATCGTCTTCGAGGGGATCAGGGCATCGAGAAGAGCGACAGCGCGCGCGGGAGCCAGCGGCCTCCATCCAAGGCCGGCCCAGCGGCTGGCCGGCACTCCGTTTCGCGCGGCCATGCCGACGTCGGCCCAGGGACCCCAGTTGATGCTCAGCGCCGGCAGTCCCAACGCCCGGCGATGATGCGCCAGCGCATCGAGGAACGCATTGCCTGCCGCATAGTTGCCCTGCCCCGGCGAGCCCAGCAGCGAAGCCGCCGACGAGAACAGCACGAAGAAGTCCAGCGGCACTTCGCGCGTCAGCAGGTGCAGGTTCCAGCCGCCACGCACCTTGGGCACCAGCACCTTCTCGAAGCGTTCGGCAGTCTGTTCGAGCAGGACGCCATCGTCGAGGATGCCAGCGGCGTGGATGAGGCCACGCAGAGGGGGCATCGATGCTCGCGCCTCGGCCAGCACCTTGCCCAGTTCGTCGTACTCCGCCACGTCGGCGGCCGCAGTCACGACGGAGACGCCATCGCTCTGCAACTCCTCGATGACGGCGCGCGCCTCGGCGGAGGGCGGACGGCGGCCGATGAGCAGCAGGTGGCGCGCGCCGCGGTGGGCCAGTCCGCGCGCCATTTCCAGACCCAGGCCGCCCAGGCCACCCGTGATCGCATACGTCGCATCGGAGAGGCAAGCGAACGTGTCCGCAACAGGAGGTTCCGCGTGCGTCAGTCGAGCGACGAAACGCTGCTCGCCGCGCAGGACGATCTGGTCCTCGTTGTCGGCCGCGAGCAACTCCCGTGTCAGTTCCTCCGTCGAGGCGTCGAGATCGATGAGGCTGCAACGCAGTTCAGGATGTTCGAGGGCGATCGTCCGGGCCAGGCCGATGAGGGGCGCCTGTTCCAGACAGAGCGGAGCCGAGAAGGTGTCGAGGGCGACAACGCCGCTGGTGATGAGCCACAAGCGCGGCTGCTTCGGGAGCCGGGCGAGTGTCTGCACCAGTTCCAGCACTGTCTCGCAGTGTTGCCGAACAGCAAGGTCGAGCGCAACGGACTCCGGCTCCGTCGCACTCTCGCGGCTATCGGCAAGAAAGACGACATCCGTCAGCGAGGCGTCCAGACCGGTCACCAGAACTGACTCACCGACATCGCAGCGTTGGTCGTGCAGCACCAGGGAGTCGGCGAGATCCTCGGCGGCGCGACGGTCCTGCGACAGCAGAAGCCAGGTTCCTTTGCGTGAACGGCGCGCCGGACGACTCGAAGGCTGCCAGGCGAGGGAGTAGAGCCAGTCCTCCTGAGTGAGCTTGCGGCCGCGAAGCAAGGTGTCAGGAGAGGCCCGACGAACACGCAGTCCCTCAACGATCAGGACCGGCCGGCCTGTCTCCTCGACGAGTGTGACGTCAGCGACGGTAAGCTCGCGCGAACCCTCGTCGCTCCGGACGACGGCACGGCACCAGTACGGTCCGGAGCCGGCCCCAAGGAAAGTGACCCGGTCGATGGCCAGCGGAATGAGGGTCTGTGACAGGGAGGTGTCACTCGCCAGCGCCGCAGCGACAAGCTGGAAGCAGGAGTCGATCAGTCCAGGAGGGAGCGGCGCGAGTTGCGCCTCGCCGGGGAGTGCCTGACGCATGCGAGCGACAGCCTGTCCCTGACCGGCGTGGACTTCCTCCAGCCAGCGGAACGACTGCCCCAACTCGATGCCGATCTGCCCCATCATCCGATAGAAGGCCGTCGTTTCTGTGCCTTCAAAGCCGCGAACGAGCGGAGGATTAAATTCCGGCTCATCCGCGCGGCGCTTGCGGCAGGCTCGTGCCGAGGCGTGCAGAGTCCAGGCGTCTTCCGCCGCATCGCCACGTTGACTGAACAGCTCGAAGCGATGCTCGTCGTTCTGAGTGGGACTGACGATCAACTGCGTCGTGCAACTCGCCCCCTTCTCCAGCGCCAGCGCTTCACTGAAAGTCACCTCCTCGATCTCCCAGGCGGAGCAGTCCATTTCGACGAGCGCGGCCAGCAGAGCGGCCAGATGCCACGCACCGGGGACGACCACCTCGCCAAAGAGGCGATGATCGGCCAGGGCCGGAAAACGCGACGTGTCCCAGCGCGCCTCGTGAATTCGCTGGCGCAGCGCGGACCGCAGCCGGCGTCCCGCGATGGACGTACCTTCCCCGCTGAGTGGCCGGGCAGGCGTCAAGGGCGTCAATCCGTCGGGCCAGTAGCGCTGGCGCTGGAAGGGATAGCTCGGCAACGGCACACGCCGTCTCGCTGGGTCGGCCAGGGCTTCCTCGATGTCCAGGTTCTCGCCGTGGTGCACGCCCTCGACGAGCCGGTCCTCCACGAAGGCCGCGAGTTTGCTACGGGCCTCTTCACGGCTCGAAGCAGCGATCAGCAGACGATGCGCGAAGACAGCCCGGCCCTGTCGCGCGCTGAAGGCAAGGTCAGCCAGTGAAAGTGAGAGCGCGGAGTCCAGATGGCGAACCCAGCGCTGGGCCAACTCGCGCAGCGCCGGCTCGCTGCGTGCCGACAGGAACAGGATCTGCGGCGTCTCCGGAACAAGGACGGCGGCTGCCCGCGGCCCTGCCTCTTCGAGAACGATATGGGCGTTGGTGCCGATGAAGCCGAACGAACTGAGTCCGGCGCGGCGCATTCCCTCATTCCGCCAGGGAGTCAACGTCCGCGGCACGGCGACGGGCAACTCTTGCCAGGGGAGATACGGATTCGGCGTGTGGAAATGCAGATGCGGCGGAATCTCCCGGCGGCCCAGGCTCAACACCACCTTGATGAGGCCCGCCATGCCCGCCGCCGCTTCGAGATGGCCGACGTTCGTCTTCACCGAGCCGATCAGCAATGGCTTGCTCGACTAGCGTCCCTCTCCAAAGACCGCAGCCAACGCCTGTACCTCGATCGGATCGCCCAGGGGAGTTCCCGTGCCGTGGGCCTCGACGTAATCGACGCTCGCCGGTTCGACGTCCGCCGCCGCCAGCGCCTGTCGAATGACGGCTTCCTGGGCCGGACCGTTCGGCGCGGTCAATCCACTGCTGCGTCCGTCCTGATTCACTGCCGTCCCGCGAATCAGAGCGAGAACATTATCGCCGTCGGCCAGCGCATCAGAGAGACGTTTCAGCACGACGACGCCACAGCCTTCGCCGCGCGTGTAACCATCGGCTGCGGCGTCGAAGGTCTTGCAGTGCGGATCGTGGGCCAGCATGTGCGCGCGCGACAGGTTGATACTCGCGATGGGCGAGAGCAGCAGGTTCACTCCGCCGGCGAGGGCCAGCCGGCATTCGCCGCGTTTCAGGCTCTCGCAGGCCAGGTGCAGCGCGACCAGCGACGAGGAGCAGGCGGTATCGACGGCGAGGGCCGGCCCTTGCAGACCGAACAGATACGCAAGGCGTCCGGCGGCGGCACTGACCGAGACGCCGGTGCCGAAATAGGTGTCGATGCGGGCAGGATCGCCGCTCATGGCCAGTAGTTGGCTGTAGTCGCTGCCGCTGATGCCGACGAAGACGCCACCGGGCGTGCCGGCCAGCCGGTCCGCCGCGATGCCCGCGTGTTCGAGCGCCTCCCAGGCGACTTCGAGCAACAGGCGCTGCTGGGGGTCCATTGCCAGAGCTTCGCGCGGCGAGATGCCGAAGAAGGACGGATCGAACTGATCGACCTGACGCAGGAAGCCGCCCCAGCGCGAGTACATCTTGCCTGGCGCATCGGCATCGGGATCGTAGAAGGCATCGACGTCCCAGCGCTCGGCCGGCACTTCCGTCACGGCATCGCCGCCGCGCCGCAGCAGTTGCCAGAAGCTCTCCGGATCGTCGGCGCCGGGGAAACGACAGCCGAGTCCGACAAGG
>JBBRIK010000643.1:0-4429 GCA_038221045.1 Gemmatales bacterium | reverse complement strand
TCTCCGACCAGGGGTTCACACCCCTGGCTATTAACGGCCGCCCCTTTGGGGCTGAGGCACGCCCTGAAGGGGCTCCCGTCAATAGCCAGGGGTGTCAACCCCTGGTCGGAGAAGTTGACACCTTCCGCCGCGTTCCCCATCTTAACTGATGAGTGCGATTTCTCGCGGTCCTCTCACGCGGAGGGATTCATGTCCCGAGCGACTTCCAGTACCTTCACCATCGGCCTGGTCCAGATGCGCTGCGAACCAGACCCGGAAGCGAATCTCAACCGCGCTGTCGCCGCCATTCGCAAGGCGGCGGACTCGGGCGCTCAGATCGTCTGTTTGCAAGAATTGTTCCGCTCGCTCTACTTCTGTCAGCGCCAGGATCCCTCCCTGTTCGACCTCGCGGAATCGATCCCCGGCCCTACGACCGAGGCCATCGCGAAGGTGGCGCGCGAGACCGGGACGGTCGTCGTCGCCTCGCTGTTCGAGCGCCGCGCACCGGGCGTCTATCACAACACGGCCGCCGTCATCGACGCCGACGGGTCGCTCAAGGGTCTGTATCGCAAGATGCACATCCCGGACGATCCCCTCTTCTTTGAGAAGTACTATTTCACGCCGGGCGACCTCGGCTTCCGTGTCTTCGACACGATGCACGGGCGGATCGGCGTCCTCGTCTGCTGGGACCAGTGGTTTCCCGAAGCGGCCCGGCTGACGGCCTTGCAAGGGGCGGAGGTCCTGCTCTATCCGACGGCCATCGGCTGGCATCCCGCCGAGAAGGAGCAGTTCGGCGAGCAGCAACACGAAGCATGGGAGATGATCCAGCGTTCGCACGCCATCGCCAACGGCGTCTTCGTGGCGGCGGTCAATCGCGTCGGCCACGAGGGATCGCCCGCCGGCGGACTGGAGTTCTGGGGCGGTTCATTCGTGTGCGATCCGTTTGGCGTTATTCTGGGGCAGACGTCTCACGATCAGGAATCCGTCCTGGTCGTTCCGTGCGATCGCCGGCGCATCGAGGAAGTCCGCCGCAACTGGCCGTTCCTGCGCGACCGCCGTATCGACGCTTATGAGGACATTACGCGCCGCCTGCTTATCTGAAGGACGTTGACACCAGCGCCGCCGCGACCGACAATCAACACGGACGTATCCGCTCTTTCCTGTCCTGGGCCGTTCTCGACATGCCATCGCGCACCGTCACGCTCATGATTTTCGCATTCTGGCTGGGCATGACCGTCTGGCTGATGCAGAGCGAGATCTGGCCCCGGCTTCAACCGGGACAGCCCCCCGCGTTCACCCTCGACCTGATGGACGACAGCCAGTTGATGCCCTTCCCGATTCGCTGGGCCGCGACCCATACCTACGGCGGCAGCGACGAAAAGACCGCCGAGTACTTTATCTGGACTTCGGTGGCTCATCATAGCGAGGACGACTCGTTCGACCTGACTTCCCGTCTGGAGGCGCGGCGCGGCGGACAACTCGCCGATGAGGTCCTGCTTCTCAGGAAACTCGAGACCGTCTACCGGCTCGAACGCGATGGCCGCACCGGCCGGATGTCAAGTCTTGGAGCAACGCTCACCTATCGCCTCGGTCCGATCGACCGAATTGAACGTGTCATGGAGTTTGCCGGCGAGGTGGAGGGGGACGTGTGCCGCTTGCGGCTCGAAGGGGACCAGCCGGGGAGGATTGTCGAGGTGGGCGTCTCGCGGATGGGAACTGTCTTGTTGCCGCTGCATCCGGTTCAGCGCATCGAGGGGCTGCGTCCCGGCCAGCGCTGGGGATGCTACCTGTTCGATCCCCTGGTCAGCGCAGCGCATTCGGAACCGCAGGCGACCTGGGTGAATGCCCGCGTCCGCTCCGACAAGGAGACGCTGCGCTGGCACACGCGGGATCGGGTCTGTCTGGTGATCGACTACGAAGGAGGAGGCCGGGCGATTGCGTGCAGCACCTGGGTCGATGCGGAAGATGGGCGGGTGCTGCAAATGACGGTGCGGCTGGGTGACGGCGATCGCTGGGAAATCACGCGGGAATGAACATGATCCAACTCGAGAAGGTCACGAAGCAGTATGGCAACAAGACCGCGGTTCGCGACCTGAGCCTCGACATTCCAGCGGGTGAGCTTTTCGCCTTTCTCGGTCCCAACGGCGCCGGCAAGACGACGACTATCAAGATAATGTGCGGCTTGCTGTTTCCGACCTCGGGGACGGTCCACATCGGCGGCTTCGATCTGGTCAAGGAGGGCCAAAAGGCCCGTCAGTTGCTCAGCTACGTCCCCGATCAGCCCTTCCTCTACGAGAAACTGACCGGACGCGAATTCCTTCAGTTCATCGCGGACATGTACGGTCTGGAGAAGAGCCATGCCCGTCAGCGGATCGATGAGGTGATCGGCCTGTTCCAGTTGAGCGAGTTCGTCGATGACCTCACCGAGCGCTACTCGCACGGCATGCGCCAGCGGACCGTGTTCGCGGCTGCTCTGCTCCACGAACCGAAGGTGTTGATCGTCGATGAGCCGACCGTCGGCCTCGATCCGCGCAGTGTGCGTCTGCTGAAGGACCTGCTGCGGCGCGAGGCGGACAAGGGGACGACGGTATTTCTCAGCTCGCACTCGCTGGACATCGTCGAAGAGCTGGCCGATCAGATCGCGATTATCGATCATGGCCGGCTGGTGTCGTGCGGCAATCTCCAGTCACTGCGGGCGCAGGCGGCCCTCGACGGCACCCTGGAAGAAGTGTTCTTGAAGATGACGGAAGAGGCAGCCGCCGAGCCGGCCCCCAGCGCGAGCAAGGCGTGATCCTCCGATGAATGCAACGGATTCTCCCGGTCCCGCCTCTCCCATCCGGCTGTTCGCCTGGCTGCGTTGGCGACTGCTCCAGAACACGCTGCGTCAGGTGTTCGGCGGCTCGTTCGTCCGGCCGATCACGATCTTCCTGTGCAGTCTCATCGTCTGGGGTTTCGTGTTCGGCGTCAGCTACGAGGGGTTCTGGTTTCTGCAACGGCAGCAGTTCAACCTCAACAGCAGCGTCGTCAGCATGCTCTTCGATCTGCTGTTCCTCGCCCTCTCGGCCCTGCTCGTTTTCTCGACCGGGCTGATCCTCTACAGCAGCCTGTTCAGCTCCCCCGAGACGACGTTCCTGCTGGCGTTGCCCGCTCCCGACGATCACATCTTCGCCTTCAAGTATGCGGGAGCGCTGGCGTTCAGCAGTTGGGCGTTTCTGCTGCTGGGCGGACCGATCCTGATCGCCTTCGGCCTGGCCGTGCGCGCTCCGTGGCACTTCTATCTCTTCCTGCCGTTGTTCTTCCTCGGCTTCGTCCTGCTGCCTGGCGCGGTTGGCGCACTCTTCTGCTTGCTGGTCGTGAACTTCGTGCCTCGACGCCGGAAACACACGCTGATCGCGACCAGTTCGATTCTCGTGCTCCTCTTCGTGGTGGCCGTCTATCGGGCAGTCTCGTCGATGCAGACGGACAACTTGACGCGCGACGCCGTGCAATCCTTGCTCGGTCAGTTTGACGTTGCGCGCTCGCCGCTGTTGCCGAGTCACTGGATGGCCTGGGGACTGCGAGCCTCCGCGCGCGACGACGCCGGCACGGCTGGCTACTATCTCGCCCTGGTCTGGAGCAATGGCCTGTTCGCCTATCTCCTGACGGCCTGGCTGGCGCGGAAGCTCTATCGCCGTGGCTACAACCGAGTGACGACCGGCGGTGAAATGCGCCGTCGCCCGGGCGGCCACTGGCTCGACGCGATCCTGGAGCGTTTGCTGTTTCCGCTGTCGCCTCAGATGCGTCTGCTGATCGTGAAGGATTTCCGCACGTTTCGCCGCGATCCGGCCCAGTGGGCGCAGATCCTGATCTTCAGCGCCCTGATGGTGCTGTACTGTCTGAACATCCGCAAGCTTTTCCTGCGCGACATCACCTGGCAGTATCAGAACGGCATCAGCCTCCTGAACCTGACGGCGACGGCCCTCTTGCTCTGCACTTACACGGGCCGATTCATCTATCCGATGTTGAGCCTGGAGGGCCGCAAGTTCTGGGTGCTGGGCCTGCTGCCGCTGGAGCGCGAGAAACTGCTCTGGGGCAAGTTCGCCTTTTCGACGACGGGGGCCATGCTGATCGCCCTGACGCTGGTGGTGATTAGCGATCTGATGCTGGAGATGCCGCTCTTGCTGATGGTCCTGCACGCCTTGACGGTGATGGTCCTGGCGGCGGGCCTGAGCGGGTTGAGCGTTGGCCTCGGGGCGTGCATGCCGTCGTTCCGCGAGACGGACCCGTCGAAGATCGCGGCGGGGTTCGGCGGCACGCTCAACCTCGTGGCGGGCCTCGGCTATCTGATCGCGGTGCTGGTGGTGATGGCCGGCCCCTGGCACACCTTCGCCGCGATGGTGGACGGCGCGGTGACGGGGACAGTCGAGTTGATCGTCATCGCCGGCGGCGTCATTCTCGGTCTGCTCGGCGG
>JBBRIK010000642.1:0-4436 GCA_038221045.1 Gemmatales bacterium | reverse complement strand
GCTTCCTTGCGGTCGCGGCTCGTAAGAGATCGCGGCTCGTAAGCGGTCGTGGCTCGATTCGGGTCAGTTTCTCGGCAGGACTGTCTCGAACCCCACCGTCTTGATGGGTGCCGCGCTATTCGCCAGGAGCGGCTCGATCTTCACATCGTCGAAGTAGACCTTGCCGAGTCCCATCAGCGCCAGCGTCACCTGAATGGTGCCTGAGGCCGGCACGCGCCGATAGAGCGTGTACTGTTTCCAGTTCTTCGTCGGCTCCGTCAGCCGAATCGCCAGCGGTTCGCCGCCCGCACTGTCGTAGAGCAAGGCCCCATCCGTCGTTGCCGTCAACGCCTTGGGAATTCGCATCCAGCCGCTGATGCGAACCAGCGTCCCCGGCTTAAGACGTACTGCGGGACTGTGGACCGCGAGAAACGTCCGCTCCAGCGCGGCGGGTACATTCTTCGTATCCTTTGGCGCAATCTCCAGCAACAAGGCCTGTTTTCCCTGCAAGGGTGAATCCTTCACGCGGCGAGCCGACACCGTCACCTCGTCGAGCGACGTCTCGTCCTGCAATCGCCACTGGGTCACCGTCTGCCCCGCCGGCTGCTCGAAGTCGCCTTCCGGCAGCACGTTCGCCGTCACGCGATCGTTGGCGATCTCCTCGCGGAAACGCCAGTGCCGCGGCAGGGTGTAGAAACTTACGGCATACGGGCTGGCGACCGGTGCATCCAGTTCCTTCACCGCTTCATTCCAGTGGGCTCGCATCAGGATACGCAGGGGACGCATGGCGCGCTCGGACTCCGCATAGGCCCGCGCGGAATCTCCGTCCCGGCGATACGAACCCGCCAGCGCCACCCGGCGGCGGGCGTCCTCCAGGAGCGCCCCGCCGTCCGGCAACTGGTGCTCTTTCGGTTCCATCTCCACCAATTCGGCATGGATCTTCGCCACCTGATCCAGTTCCTCTTCCGCGAGGTCGCACGTCCACTGGGCCGCGATCTTGCTCATGCGGCGGACCTGATTCTGAAACTTGACCACGAGACCCGTCTCGCCCAGATCGCCGGTGAAGACGATGGCGGCGGTCAGCCCGAACTCGGGAATCGTCACTTTCGTTCCGCCGACGACGCGCTCGGTCCGTAACGTCTTCACCTCGCCGGGGGAGACGAGCCAGGCCTGCGTACCCGTCGGCACCTGTGGCACGACGACGCTCAGATTGCTGACGGCCGCCTGACCCGGCACCATCTGCGAACCCGGCCCCGTCCATACCGGCAGACAGAGAACGCCATGATCCGTGCGCATCACGGCCGCCTTCACCGAAGGCTGCGACGTGCTAACCCATCCCGTCGTCTGCGCTGTTGTCAGCAATGGTTCGAGCAGTTGCATTTCGAGGTTGAGCAGAGCCAATTGCAGCAGGCGGTCGCGTCCGGCATGGCTATCGGCCAGAAATCGATCCGACCAGTAGCAAAGGCCGCGACAGCCCGCGCCGAGGGCGGTGTACGTCAGCAGCCGAATCTGTTCCGGTTGCGGCCCGATCGGCTCGTTGAAGCCCGTCGCGGCGGGCTTCTCGTAGGCCAGTTGCGCGAACCAGTCCGGCAGATGCGTCTGAATGTAGGTCCACGAGTACGTTCCGGGCTGGGCCAGTTGCCGGCGCTGCGTCAGCCAGTCGCGATACTGGTTCAACTCCAGGCCGGTCAACAGGGGCCAGCGATGGACGCCGAGCATGAACTGATCGATGCCGCGCGAGTAACTCTGGAAGCCGTCCCAGACGTCGCCAGCCAGCGGCCGCAGCGGGTCGATGGAACGAACGGCGCTGGCGGTCCGTGTGATGGCGCCATACTGCTCCTTGGCCAGGCCGCCGCCGAGGTCCCAGCACAGCACCGCGTCCTGATGCAAGAATCGCGTCATGCGCCGTCCGACCGCCGATACCGCCGAGGCTGACGACGTCAGTTGTCCCGGAACTGCCCCCCGGACTGTCGATCGATCGTCGGCAGCAAGCATCGGCACCAGCCAGAAGCCGAGGTTGACCGCCTGCTCGATCGTTTCGTTGTCGGTCTGCTCGTCGAGCCAGACCGTGTTGAAGCCGGCGTCGCGCAGCGTTTTCAGAGGCGTGCCGCTGTGACGGATGGCGCGGAGGAAGAACTTCTGCCCGCTGACGTTCAACTGCTGGCGCTGCAACCTGACCTCCGCGACGCGGGCGGTCACGGCGGGAGTGTCAGTGCGGCTCGATGGCTGAACCGGGGCCGAGGGCTTTCGCTGTTCGAGGATGGGTCCCACTTCGAGATCGTCGGTCCAGACTCGCGTCAGACCGGGACCGCCATAGACGTTCAGGACCAACTGATCGACGTAGGCGTCGGCGACGTCCACATCGCGGCGCAACTCAACGCGGAGAAGTTGCTGCTGCGTCTGAATCAGTTTCAGAGGCTGGCGAAGTTGGAGACGCTGCCAGCGGCCGGCTGTCTCGTAGGGGTCGCCTCGAAGCAGCGTCGTCAGCGGCTGATCGAGGTGTTTCGGATCGCGTTCATGAGGCAGCACGACGCGCGCCAGAAGCTGGATTCCAGGGCGATTCGACTTGACCCAGACGGCGGCGCTGAACTCCTCGATGACGGGAGCGCGACCGATGGGGAAAGCATAGTGAATGAAGTTGCCCTGCTGGGCTTCGAGTTCGATGAATTCGGAGCGCTGTCCGCCGTGAGCCGTCTCGTCGGTCAAACGATGCGCAAGTTCCTTGGAAGGCGCGTCGGCGGTGGCGACGACCCAGGAGGTTTCCCGGCCCTCGAAACCGAACTGGAGAAATTTCGTTTCCTGAGCGGGAAGCAGCAAGGGGAGCAGGAGCAGCATGGGCAGCAGGGCGGCCAGGCGAGTCCAGCCGATCCGTTTCATGGCACTCCTCCAGACATAGAACCCCGCGTCCGGGAACCAGCGCGGCTCTCCGGAGCGCAGGGGGCGGGGATATACCACAAGAGAAATGGTGAGCCAAGAGCAATTCGCTGGTGCCGCTTGCGGCGTAGCGCGCAGACCGCTAAGCCGCAAGCGGCAAGAAAGAGACCCCCGTGCGCGCGAACAACCCCAACTCCGGCGATGAGCGCGGAAAGAAGACTCCCCCGGCGGAACTCTGGCCCGCGAATGGGGTTTTACCTTATCATGGTTTTTTCGCCTGCTTTGACCCATCCCGCTCCGAACTCCCCGCACATCCGGGGGCGCAACCAGGGAGAACATCGGATGACTCGATACCACCGCTCGACGCTCAGCGCCGCTCTGGTCGGAATGATCTGTCTGGCACAATCGCTTCCTGCCGCCAATCCTGTACCGATCAAGAATGCTCGCGAACAGGCCGCTCGCATCGATCAGGCCATCAACGATCGCCTCAAGGCAGAGAAGGTCCCCGCGTCGCCGCAGACCGACGACGCCGAGTTCCTTCGTCGCGTTTGCCTCGATATCAACGGCGTCATTCCGACGGCCGAACGCGCCAGGGCGTTCCTCGACAGCAAGGATGCCGACAAGCGGGCGAAGCTGGTCGATGACCTGCTGGCGAGCAAGGAGTACGGCAAGCGCATGGCCGACGTCTGGCAGGACCTCCTGCTGACGCGGACCTCGGAAAATCGACGGATGCAGCCGCAACCCTTCCACAAGTGGCTGAGCGAGAGTTTCAACGACAAGAAGCCCTGGGACAAGATGGTCCGCGAGTTGCTCACGGCCTCGGGCGATCAAGACACCAGTCCTGCCGTCACCTATTTCCTCGCCAATGAGTCTGTTGACAAGATCACCGACAACGTGACCAAGAACCTCCTCGGCGTGCAGTTGCAGTGCGCCCAGTGCCACAATCATCCCTTCACGGGCTGGAAGCAGAGCGAGTACTGGGGCATGGCCGCCTTCTTCATGAAGGTGCGATCGGACAAGATCAACAAGGCGGCCAAGAATGGCGACTCGCCCGGCGTCACCGAGGGGCCGCAGATCAATCGCAATCGAAAAACGCTGCCGGAATCAGCCAAGATCGTCCCCGCGAAGTATCTGCAAGGCGGCGAGGCGCAGCTCTCCACCCGCGAGCCGTTCCGTCCCATCCTAGCCAACTGGATCACCGCGCCGAAGAACCAGTTCTTCGCGAAAGCGATGGTCAATCGCGTCTGGTCGATGTACTTCGGCCGCGGCCTGGTCAACCCGGTCGATGACATGCACGCGGACAATCCGGCATCGCACCCGGAGTTGCTCAACGCCCTCGCCGAGCAGTTCACGAACAACGGCTTTGACGTGAAGTACCTGATTCGCGCCATCGTCAGCAGTGAGGCGTACCAGCGCACCAGTCGTCCCGACAAGGGCAACGAACTCGATACCGAGTTGTTCAGCCATGCGAACGTGCGGGTGATGACGCCCGAACAACTCTTTGATTCGCTGGTTTCAGTTGTCGGTACTGGCGGCGGGAAGAAAGGCAACTTGCCGAAGAACAAGGTGGGTGCCAAAAAAGG
>JBBRIK010000641.1:0-4437 GCA_038221045.1 Gemmatales bacterium | reverse complement strand
GCCCACCTCGCCGTTGGGCTGCTGCTGGAGGGTGGTCTTGAACTTGAGGCTCGTATCCGCCGTCCCCATCTCCGGCGTAACAGAAGGCGACACGTCCGGCAACAGCGCCTTGAAGGAGTCGGCGATCAACAAGGGCATGGCCAGGAAGAAGGCCACCGAGGCGGCCAGGGCAAGCCGACTGCGCCACATCGTCTGTCTTGGACGCGGCAACGCAGGGCGGGCGAGAACCATCGGCCGCTCTTCCGCAACGGGAGCGGCAGGCCAGGGGTGCGGCAGCGCGGCCCGAAAGTAATCGCCCAGAAGGCCGTCAAGAGCATCGCGCGATCGCCCTTGTTCGGGAGAGTCAAGCGAAGGGGGGTCAACAAATCGCATGGGTCTGTTCCTGTCTGTTTCCGTCAACCTGAATCCTGGTTGCCGCTCACACGCGGATCAAGGTCAGGGCAACTTTACCACTCCCTGGGCCTTGAGACGTTCGGCCAATCGCTGGCGCGCCCGGCTGAGGCGCATATGAACCGCTGTCGATTTGATGGACAGCAATTCCGCAATCTCATCCGTCTCATAGTCCAGGGCATATCGAAAAGTAAGGATTTCTCTGTCTGTCTTGTCGAGTTCTTCGAGGATCGAGCGCAACTGAGCGAACGTCTCCTCACGTTCCAGGTTCTCAAGCGGCGGCAAGTCGTGCGCCTGAACCCCATTCATGGTTGCCGGTGGGTGTGTGCCGTTCCGCCGGAAGGAGCTTTTGGCATAGTCTTCCGCGAGGTTTCGAGCAACCCGAAGCAACCAGGCACGCGGATTGAGAATCTGTTCGCCTGTATCGTACTGTTTCCAGAGACGCAGGAATGCTTCCTGCGTGATATCCATAGCTGTATCGGCGTTCATCCAGCGAGCATACGCGAGCGCCCACACTTCCCGGCTATGCCGTTGATACAATACCTCGAACTCGGCCCGCTGCGAGTCTGGCAATGGGGGGGTCGCTTTCGGCTGTCCATTGTTCATCGGACCCGCACCCGCTTACCCTGGAGGGAAGCCACGCTGGTCATAAGAGAGACGATTGGGGTCAGTAGTTCTAACACCCGGATCGCCACCCCACACCCTTCAGACTATCACCCCAAGCGAACCCATGAAAGGCCGACTTCCTCTCACACGGTGACGACAAGGTTGTCGCGATGGATAACCTCCTCGTAGGGGAGCGTCCCGAGGACCTCGCCGATCTGATCCGTCCTCAGCCCGCGAATCCTCTCCGCGTCCGCCGCCGAGTAATTGCTGAGACCGCGCGCGAACTCAACGCCGTCTGGGTCGCTGATCGCCACGACGTCCCCCTTGCTGAAGGTTCCGCTGACGCGCACGACGCCGATGGCGAGCAAACTTCGGCCCTGCTTCTCGACGGCCTGGCGAGCACCCGAATCGACGTGGAGACGTCCGCGCGGCCGGGCGGTAAAGCCGAGCCAGCGCTTCCAGGCCGGCAGCGTCCCCCCATGAGGCAGAAAGAGCGTGCCGGCATCCTCACCGGCGAAGATCGCGTCGAGGATATTGGGCGTGGTGCCATTGGCGATGATGACGGACTCACCGGAAGCTGTCGCCAGACGGGCCGCGCGCAGCTTGCTCCTCATGCCGCCGGTGCCGAGCGAGCTTTTGCTCGAGCCTGCCATTTCGAGGATGGCATGGTCGATCTGCGGGACTGTCGCCAGGGGACGCAAACTCGGATTGCCGGAGGGATCGCCGGGATACAGTCCATCGACCGAGGTAAGCAGGATGAGCAGGGGAGCTTGCAGGAGGTTGGTCACCATGGCGGCGAGGTGATCGTTGTCGCCGAAGCGGATCTCGGCCACGCTGACGGTGTCGTTCTCGTTGATGATCGGCAGACAGCCCCACTCGAACAGGGCCAGCAGAGTATTGCGCACATTGAGATAGCGCGCCCGGCTGTCGAAGTCGCTGGCCGTGAGCAGCACCTGCGCCGTCGGCGTGTCATATTTTGCGAGACACTCCTCGTAAGCGCGCATCAGCAAACTTTGGCCGATGGCGGCACAGGCTTGCAGATGCCGAAGGTCGCTGGGCCGTTTCCCGAGTCCGAGGCGTCCGACGCCCGCGCCGATGGCCCCGGAACTGACCAGGACGACGCGTTTGTCGAGCCGACGGATGCGATGCAACTGATCGGCGAGGGTCTGCAACCGTGCGAGAGAGAGAACGCCATCGTCGCCGGTCAGCACATTGGTACCCACCTTGACGACAACGGTGTGAGCCAGAGCGAGGACTTCCTGACGAACCGGATCGATCATGGTTTCCCCACAAGAACGCTCCGCCGCAAGCGGCAAGAAGGGCCTACGCATCGCGTTTCGAGGCCGAGGCGTTCGAGCAGATGCTGCCATACTGCCAGCAGGTATAGCACGCCTGCTCCGACAGGGCGAACGGCGTCAGCGACTCCGCCAGCGTGGTCCCCAGCCGCCCGTCTGGCGCTTCGATCAGGATCGGGCAGACGAACACGCCGCGATCCGTGACGATTCGGCTATGATGGCAGATCAGTTGCCCCTGGTCGAATCCTTCCATCATCGCCGGTGTCACGCGTTCCTCGGCGAGGTAGCCGCGCTGTCGACCCTGCTCCGCTCCGAGGCGCAGCGTCGGCAGCAGTTTCAGGCGCGGCCGTTCGTAACCCTGTCCACGCAGCATCGACAGAAAGCCTTCGACCATCTGGTACTCATCCTGATTGTCGCGCGTCCTCGTGACAGTGATGATCGGCAGAAAGCCGTGAGCGAGGAGTTGGCGCACGCCGCGCATCGTCCGCCCAAAGACGCCGTCACCGCGTATCGGATCGTTTTCCTCCGGCGTGAAACCATCGAGCGAGACACGGAACTCAAGGCTGTATCGAGAGGCCGCATCCGCCTGTTCCACCCGCGCGAGCCATTCCTCCTTGAAGACGGTGGCGTTGGTCAAGACGGTCGCGGGGCCATACTCCAGCGTCCGTTCGAGGATCGCGACCATGTCGGGATTGAGGAACGGCTCCCCCCCGGTGAAATAGTATTCTTTGACGCCGAGCGCTACGGATTCATCGAGAGAACGCTGCACGGCAGCCAGATCGAGGAAGCCGAACGAGCGATTGTGCGGGCTGCAACTGATGAAGCAATGCTTGCACGTCAGATTGCACAACGTCCCGGACACCTGAAACCAGAGGTCGTCCAGGTGCGCCAACGTCACTTCAGGAGCGGGTACCACAGTCAATGAAATCATCTTTTCGCGCTCTTCATCGTCCTTTGTAGAGATCGAGGTCCGCTTTCCCCGCCAACAGCGCGAACACGTCGCGCACCTGCTCGAAGCCCGTTCGCAGCAGGAATTGCGAATTGCGGCCATAGCTCTTCGCGCCGAGGATGAAGAAGTTCGCCTCGGTCGTCTTCATGGCACTCGCGCCCGGCGAGGTAATGCTCAGACAGTCGTTGCCGCTCTGTTTCAGCAGCGCCGCCGCCAGCCCCATCGGCCCCTGTGAGGCGTAGCACTGATGGACCTGCAGCTCGCGGAACAGACCATCGTCGGGGACATGGCCGACGTTGGCGATGATGCGCTCCGCCTCCCACTTCCGCTTCTTGTCGCCGGCGCGGGCATGGACCCGCACGCCGCCGCCGATCGATTCCAGCCCCTCGATCGCGATCTGATTGTGGAACTCGACATTGCCGTCGGGCCGTGTGGCCAGCATGTTGGCGCGCATCGCCAGATGGTCGCGCTCGGCGAGCGAATCGCTCAGCACGCGGCGAATCGGCTGGCTGTTGCCGCACCGCGCCAGCCAGTAGACCCAGGTGGCCGGCTCCTTCTCGGCGAGGGTGGCGAGGTTGCACACCGTCGTCGCCGCCGAGTACCCGCCGCCGACGACGAGGACGTTGCGGCCGGCATAGAGGGCGCGTTTCTCGCCGAGAACGTCGTCGAGTCCATAGCTGATGAGCGCCGCGGTTTGTTTCTCGCCCGGAGCGGGCAGACCGCCCTCGCCCATCCAGCGATGCTGGGCGTAGGTGCCGGTGCAGTCGAGGACCACGTCGGCCTCTTCGAGGCGTTCCTGTCCCTTGCCGTCGCGCACCAGAAGCAGGAACGGCTGCTGAGCGCGGCGCGGATCGCCGGGACTGTCGGTCTTGAGGAAGCCGCGCCGTCCGAGTTGCACGACCTCCTGACCGCAGTGGAGACATTCGCGCACCAGAGCGGATTGGGCCAGCGGTTCGAGATAGCTTTTGAGGTGTTCGTGGCCGGTGATGCAATCGCCGTCGGCGGGCAGTTCATGGCGGGGCGATTCGTGACGGATGGTGGCCACGCCGAGCGGAGTGCGATTCATGCCGAAGGGGCTGAAAAGGCGGACGTGCCCCCACTGGCAAAGATGAGCGCCCACCTGTCCGCGTTCGTAGACCATGACGGGCAGTTTGAGGGTGGTCGCGTAGAGGGCGGCTTCGAGACCGATGGGGCCGG
>JBBRIK010000640.1:0-4443 GCA_038221045.1 Gemmatales bacterium | reverse complement strand
ACCGGCTTGATGGTGCGGAAGTAGTATTCGCCCGAGGAGCCGGTGAGGAAGCGGCCGAAGCCCTGGAAATTCTTGTCGCGCTTCGCGCCGTTGTCACTGCCGGAGTGCAGGTAGGCACCGGCGTTGTCGCACTGCCAGATTTCGACGAGGGCATTGCGAACCAACTGGCCCTTGGCGTCGAAGATGCATCCGGTCAGATGCGTGATCTTGCCGACGGCAGGCGTCATGGCGTCGTTGATGATGAGCAGATCGTTGTCGGTGTCGAGCGGCAGTTTGGTCGGGTAGAACGGCCCTTCGGTCTGTTTCGGCGTGCGAATCCGGGCCACCTCGTCCGCGAACAGGCCGGGCGTGGTGAAGTACGCCGCGGCGAGGGCAAGTGTGCCGAAAAAGCGGCGACGGCTGGTGTGAACGAGAGGGATGTTCATCGGCAAGAATCCTCGGGTCGAAGTGATGGTTGCTCCCCTATTGTATCAATGACCAGGGCCAATGTTACGCGGGCGAGCCGCGCCGCGGCGTCTTCGGAGCGGATCCCTTGCCGCGAAAGAATCGCCTGGGGCTTACGAGAGGAACTGCACATGCTCACATTGAAGCTCGTCATGCTGCATCTGTTCGGCATCCTCTTCGTCGTGACGGGCTTCCTGCATTTCCTCATCCCGAATTTCTACGTCAACATCATGCCGCCTTATCTACCGTGGCCTCTCGGCCTCGTCTATTTGAGCGGCGCCTGCGAGATTGCTCTCGGCGTATTGCTCATGATTCCCCGCTTCAAGGTCCTGGCCGCCTGGGGACTGATCGCCCTGCTGATCGCGGTGTTTCCCGCGAACCTGCACATGGCCCTGAACACGGAGCAGTATCCCCAGCACAGTCCTTTGATCCTCTGGCTCAGACTGCCGCTTCAAGGCCTGCTGATCGCCTGGGCATACTGGTTCACGCGGTAGTAGACCCGCCAGGTCTCCCTTGCCTTCAGCCCCAAAGGGGCGACTGTCAATAGCCAGGCGGCGTAAGCCCCTGGTCTGGTGACTGGTCTGGTGGCCCTTGCTGGTCTTGTGGTCCCTGTTGGTCTTGTGGGCCCTGTTGGTCTTGCGAGACTTGCTGCACTTGTTGGGTTTGTACTCCCTGTCCAGGTATCGCTCGACTGCCGATGTCCCGGCGATAGAACCCGCCGGCGAAATAGATCTTCTCAACCGCCTCATACGCTCGTTTTTGAGCGTCCGCGAGGGTATCGCCCAGCGCCGTCACGCTCAGCACCCTGCCGCCATCGGTGATGATCCGCTCGCCTTCGCGTTTCGTACCCGCATGGAAGACCTTCACATCCGGCATCTTCGCGACGACGTCCAGCCCGTCGATGGGATAGCCCTTCTCATACGGCCCCGGATAACCCTTGCTGGCCATCACCACGCAGACGCTGGGACGCTCGTCCCACTCCAGCGGGCCGATCTCCATCAACTTCTCATCAACCGTGGCCTCCAGCACATCGAGCAGATCGGTCTTCAACCGCATCAGCACAGGCTGGCATTCGGGATCGCCGAATCGGCAGTTGAACTCCAACACCCGAGGCCCTCGATCGGTAATCATCAGGCCCGCGTAGAGGACGCCGCGAAACGCCTGCCGGCGGCGCTTCATCGTGTGGACGGTCGGCACCAGCACCCGCGTTTCGATGTCCGCCAGAAGGGCTGGATTCCCGAGCGGCGCGGGGCAGTACGCGCCCATGCCACCGGTGTTCGGACCGGTGTCGCCGTCGCCGGCGCGTTTGTGATCCTGACAGGCCGGCAGCGTCACGATTGTCCTTCCCGACACGATGGCCAGGACGCTCAGTTCCTCACCCTGAAGCCGTTTCTCGATGAGGAGTTGCCGTCCCGCCGCGCGGCCGAACTCCTCCTTGACCATGATTTGCTCGATGGCGGCCAGCGCCTGGGCCGTATTGTCGCAGACGAAGACGCCCTTGCCGGCCGCCAGTCCGTCCGCCTTGACGACGCACGTCTGCGCCGGGCCAATGGGAACCTTGACCGTTGTGATCTTGAGCGGCTCGCCGCGCGACACGGGCCGTTTGAAGGTCAGAAATCGCCGCGGACCCGCGACGACCTTGTTGACGAAGACGAAGTTCTTGCCCTCCTCCGTGATGAGGTTTTCTTCCGGATAGGGGCCGTGCAGCGTCATGCCGTCGAGCGCGACGTACTCTCGACTCTGAATGTACTGCTGGGCAAGTTTGGGATGATCGAAGACCTGGCACTCAGGAGTGGGGACGGCGGCCTGACGCATCAGTTGTTTGGCGAACGCCTTGCTCGCCTCCAACTGCGCGGCTGCCTTGTTCGGCCCGAAAACGCGCAAGCCCTCCGCCTGAAAAGCATCGACGATGCCGCGCGCCAGCGGCTCCTCGGGTCCAACGACTGTCAGACCGATGCCCACGGTTTTCGCGAACTTGATGAGTTGCTCGAAGTCATTGGGATCAATGGCGACGTTCTCGCCGTCGAGAGAAGTGCCGGCGTTGCCGGGAGCGCAGTATACGCGCTCCACCCGAGGTGACTGAGCGAGTTTCCAAACGAGAGCGTGTTCGCGGCCGCCCTTGCCGATGACCAGCACCTTCATGCCAATAGCTCCTTCACGAGGATACAAGAGGTGTATTCTATTCCCGCGTGAAGGATCATCGTGGATCGCCCGAGAAAAGAGCTTGCCCGAAGGCCCTCTCGGCCTCCAGCACGAACAAGGGCCGATCTACCGGGCCGTTTACACGCCCCGCTCGCCTTCTGCTATACTGACCCCCATCAAGACTCCAAACTCTCCCTCTGTTCGAGAGGATCGATCTATGCTGATGCGTCCCCTTGCTCTGGCTGCCTTGCTCTGCCTCGCCATCGTGCCGCTGGCTCGCGCCGACGAACCCAAACCAGCCGATCCGCCGAAGCCTCTGGCGACAGTCGCGCACATCAAGCTGTCCGGCTCTCTCGACGAGGCCCCCACTTCGGATGAGCCGATCTTCGGCAGCGCCGCCGAGAACTTCAAGGCCAAGCTCGCTCGCATTCAGAAGGCGAAAAAGGACCCCAGCATCAAGGCCCTCTATCTCCACCTCGACGGCCTACACATCGGCTGGGGCAAGTTGGATGAGTTGACCGTCGCCATCAAGGACTTTCGGGCGAGCGGCAAAAAGACCCTCGCCTGCTTGGAAGCCGGCGACAGCAAGGACTATCTCGTCGCCCTGGCCTGCGATCATATCGTGCTGCCGGAGGCCGGCTGGCTCATGCTGACCGGCATTCGCGCCGAGGCCACCTTCTACAAGGACCTCTTCGAGAAGATCGGCGTCAAGGCCGACATGCTGCAAATGGGCGCGTTCAAGGGCGCGGCCGAGCCTTACACGCGCAACAAGCTCAGTCCCGAGAACCGCCAGCAACTCGAAAGCATCATCAACGATTACTTCGATCACGAGATCGTCGGCCGCATCGTCGCCGGCCGGAAACAGCAGAAATGGAAAGCCGGGGACGTCGAGAAACTCATCGATCAGGGGCCCTTCACCGCCAGGTCGGCCGTCAAGATTGGCCTCGTCGATGGACTCGCCTATCCCGATGACCTCGAAGAACTCTTCAAGAAGCAACTCGGCGTCGCTGTGGTGAAGATCGTCAAGGATTACGGCAAGGCCAAGGCGGATGATCTCGATCTGTCCAGCCTGCTCAACCCGATCAAGCTCTTTGGCTCGTCGAAAACAAAATCGTCGAAGAAGCCGAAGGTCGCCGTCATCTATGCCGTCGGCGTCATCAACACCGGCAAGGGCGGGAGCAGCCCGTTGCAAGGGGCGAGTGTCGGCTCAACGACGATGATCGAGGCCATTCGGCAGGCGGAAGAAGACGCCACGGTCAAGGCGATTGTGCTGCGCGTCGATAGCCCCGGCGGTTCGGCCCTGGCCAGCGATCTGATGTGGAACGAGGTGCGCAAGTGCAAGAAGCCGGTCATCGCCAGCATGGGCGACGTGGCGGCGTCGGGCGGCTACTACATCAGCATGGCCTGTCAGAAGATCTACGCCGAGCCGGGCACGCTGACCGGCTCCATTGGCGTCGTCGGCGGCAAAATGACCTTCGGCGGGCTCTACGACACGATCGGTCTGAAGACCGAAATCATCCGTCGCGGCCGGCACAGCGACATCATGTCAACGGAACGCCTGTGGACGCCGAGCGAGCGCGAAGTGTTCCGGTCGATGATGAGCGACATCTACGATCAGTTCCTCGACAAGGCGGTGCAGGGCCGCAAGCTCGCCGGCAACAAGATGACGCGAGCCGAGTTGGAGAAGCTGGCGGGCGGCCACATCTGGACCGGCCGTCAGGCGAAGGCAAACGGTCTGATCGACGCCCTCGGCACCCTGGACGACGCCATTGCCGACGCCTGGGCGCGGGGGAAGATGCCGAAGGAGACGGAGCCGGAATTGCTGGTGCTGCCGAAGGGCAACTCGTTCCTCGACTC
>JBBRIK010000639.1:0-4447 GCA_038221045.1 Gemmatales bacterium | reverse complement strand
TTCTTTCCAACCTGGCTTATCCCACATATCCGCCCCATGGGGTGAATACCTTGTTGCCGTTGGGGGCGTTGCGCTCTTCCCCGCGCTCCGCCGCACGCGGCAAGAAGGTATTCCGCCGGAGTCCGTGATAGGTAGACACCCCCAGGGAGCAACAACATGGTCCGCTGGCCGCATCTGACGGCATCGTGTCTCGTCTTCTGCCTCGCGCTCCGTTCGCAAGGCGCCGAGACTTACGAGCTGATTCCTGCGGATTCTCTGGGCGGCATCGCCTGCCGCAGCATCGAAGGACTCGTCAAGAAGAGTACGCAACTGGCGAAGGACGCGGAGATCAAGCTCCCCGAACAACCGGGCGCTCTCTGCAAGCAGCTCTTCATGGCCCTCGGCATCCAGGCGGGACTCGATACCAAGGGAGGCTGTTCGCTCGTCGCGGTGAACCCGAAATACGTCGGCGCAAAGATCGGGTTCGGCAACTTTGACCAGTATCTTGTCGCGGCCATCCCCTTCACCGATCTCGACGCCATGGCCGGGAATTTCGGCATCGAGAAGGGCAAACTCAAGACAGAGACGATGACCGACCTCGCGGGTGAGCGCGACTTCGGCAAGAAATGCTACGTCCGCGGCAAGACCATCTACCTGGGCGCCAACGAGAAAGCGATCCTGAGCGTCGCCAAGGGGAAATCGGTCGGCGAGGACCTCAACGCCGCCCGGCGCAAATACCTTGCCGAGGCGGACTGTCTGTGTCACCTGGGCACCGAAGTCTGGGGGGATTTCTGGAAGGAAGCCCTGCGCGGCGCGGAGAATGTCTTCGAGAACATCAAGGACGATGCGGAACGCAAGACGGCCCGCGAGTTCGTGGAAAGCCTCAGCGCCGTTCGCCATGTCTTCGGCACCTGCAAACTCGACGGCGGCTTTGGCTGCGGCTGCATGTGCGTCTTCTCGAAGGAAGGCAATGAGGCGGCGAAAAAGTTCCTGAACGCCCTGCGCGGCGGAGACGGCAGTTCCTCGCTGACGGGATTACCGGAAGGGAACGTCGTCGCCGCGACGGCTGCGCGTGGCGACGGCTCGAAGAACAACAACATCACGCGAATGCTGTTCGACCTTCTCCAGCGCGACCTGCTGGAGACGAACCACATCTTCGGCTCGGCTGACCGGCCGGCCATCCTGGCGATCTTCAACGAGGTCTGGCCGCGCTTGCAGGGGAGCCGGTTCGCGATCTACAAGACGGCCGACGAACGGAAACTCGGCCTCTTCAGCGCCATGGGGATTCTCGACGTCGAGGACGCCGAGAAGTTCCTGGCGCACCTGAAAACGCTTACGAAACTCGGCAGCGCCGAGGGCCTCGACCTTACGTCCGAGGCGGGCAAGGAAAAGACCGTGGCGGAGATCGAGGAACTCATCAAGGACCTGGGGGCGCGCCGCTTCCAGCAACGCGAGTCCGCGACGGCGAAGCTGCTCCTGGCGGGCGAGCAGGTGCTGCCGTATCTGGAGAAGGGCCTCAAATCGACGGACCTCGAAACGGCTCGCCGCACCGAACGCATCAAGAGCCAGATCGTCCAGGCGGCCGAGGATCGACGCAAGGAACTGCTCTCCGGCAACCTCACGCGCGCCGTGAAGCCGAGCTTCGCTTTCCTCGAAAAGACGGAGAAAGTCGAGGGCTTCGAGGTCTACAACGTCGCTGTCAAACTGAGAAAAGTCGATGCGGCGACGGGGCCACAGCTCCGCCAACTGCTGGGACCGGACTGGGCACGGCTGCGGATCGGCATCCAGGGCAAGCAGGTTGTCGTCCTGGCCGGCTCTGACGTGAAGTTGCTGGGCGAGGCCATGCGGAACCTCAAGGAAGGGAAGCCGGGACTGGCGGCGACGGCCGCGCTGGGCGATCAGGCGAAGCGGATCGATGCGGCCCGCAAGATCGAACTGCACTTCTCGACGGCAATGCTGGTCGCCCTGGCGAAGGCGGCGGACCTGGAGAAGCCGGGGAAGGTCGCCGCGAACCCGCCGCTGACGACGGTCGCGTTCACCGTCGAGGAGGATCGCTTGCAATGCGAGTTGTGGCTGCCCATCGCGGAGATCAAGGTAATCGCGAAGACGGCGCAGGGAGACGAGTGAGCTTGCCGCTTGCGGCTTTGCAATCACAGGGGAATGCAAAGCCGCAAGCGGCAAGTCGGATATTCGACCGGGCTTCCCTTGACGCGGCGGCGCTCGCTTCTATGATTACACTTTTCCGTGCGATACGGTTGAGCGAGCGAAAGCAATGTCTACATTCATGGCCAGGACGGGAAAGATCGAGCAGCGCTGGTTCGTCATCGACGCCACCGATCAGGTCGTCGGCCGGCTGGCGGTGCAAATCGCCAACATCCTGCGCGGCAAGCATCGTCCCATCTACACGCCGCACGTCGATACGGGCGAGTTCGTCATCATCATCAACGCCGAGAAGGTGAAGTTCACCGGCAACAAGATGCAATCGCAGACGTACCACTGGTACACGCGATATCCCGGCGGCTACAAGACGGCGACGGCGCGCGACTGGCTGCAGACGCATCCGGATCGCATCATTCTCGAAGCGGTCAAGCGCATGGTGCCGCGCAATCGTCTGGGCCGCCAGCAGATGAGCAAACTCAAGATCTACGCCGGGCCGGCGCATCCGCACCAGGCGCAGCAGCCGGTGGAACTGAAGCTTGACTGAGGAGAGCGACTGTGGCCGAGGCCAAGACCAAAAAGAACTACTACCTGGGCACCGGGCGTCGCAAGACCTCCGTGGCCCGCGTCCGTCTCAGTGAAGGCACCGGCCAGGTCAGCATCAATGGCCGGACCGTCGAGAACTTCTTCACCGAGGAGAAGGACCGCAACTCCGTCTACAATCCCCTGAAGCTCGTGGACATGCGCAGCCGGCTCGACGTCAGCGTCACGGTCGCGGGCGGCGGCTACACCGGCCAGGCCGGCGCGGTCTGTCAGGGCATCGCTCGCGCTCTCAAGCAGTATTTCGGCATCAGCGCAACCGCCCCCGAGCCGCCTCCTGCGGAAGTGGACGGCGAGGCGGCGGTCCCCACGACGGCGCAAAACGTGGCCAAGTTGCTGCGCGATTCCGGCTTCCTCACCCGCGATGGCCGGATGAAGGAACGCAAGAAGTACGGCCGTAAGGGCGCTCGCAAGAGCTTCCAGTTCTCGAAGCGGTAATTCACAGTAGCTATCAGCCGTCAGTTGTCAGCTTTCAGCTCTTAGAGAAAAGAACCCCAGGACTGGGTGAAAATTTCCTTCCTTAATTCTCTTCTCTGATAGCTGATGGCTGATAGCTACTCTCCCAGACACTCCCGCAACTGATCGAGCATTTCCGCTAGCCAGTACTGAATCGTTCGTATCGACTTGCCCACCTGCTTCGCGATCTCTTCGCGCGGCGTCCCCTCGCGCCACAACTCCCAGACGCGCCGCCACTCCTCCGGAAATCGGCTCACTTCCTGCTCGATGCGCTCGATCGTCTCGCGGTCCGGCGGCGGGGGACGGGGATCGGCCACTTCCGCCTCATCCGAGAGACGTTTCATCGTCAACGGCAGCCGGCCCACGTCGATCGCGCGGCGGGCCGCCACGACCGCCAGCCACTTGCAGAAGGGACAGCGCTGCTCCCAGCGGTCGAGGTTCGCGAACACACGCAGAAAGATCGTCTGACAGGCATCGTCCCATTCGTCGCGCCGCCCCGGACCCAGAACGCGCTGCACGATGCTGCGAATCAGCCCCTCGAACTTGGTCGCCAACGCATCGCCCGCCGCCCGTTCTCCTTCGAGAAACAGACGCACCTTCTCGGCGCAGTTGTTCGGCGGACAGTCGCACAGGAACATGGGTCCCTCACAGGCGACGGATCGTCACGACGGTGATGTCGTCCATCTGCGGCTCGGCCTTCAAGGCGCGGGCCAGAATCTCCTCGACGGCGTCGAGCAGGTTGCCTCGCTCCAGCGCCTCGGCCACCAACGGCACCAGGTCGCGACCGGGACCGGCGTACTCCAGCAACTGATCGAATACGCCATCGGTCCCCAGCAATAATTCGTCGCCGGTCTTGAGGGTGCAATGGTGCTGGTCGTCAATCGACGGGCGCTCCAGTCCCAGCCACAACCCGCGCAGTTTCAGGAGATCGAGACTTTCTCCCTGGTTCTGGCGCAACAGCAAGCGCGTTCCGCCCGCCGGCGCGACCGTCACCTGGCCATCGCTTCCCAGACGGAGGAGGGTGCATTCGACGTAGATGTCTTCCGGCAGGCAGTCGTGCAACAGATCGTGCATGGCGGCCAGCACGTCGCCTGGCTCAGCGGCATCCAGACGATGGTCGGTCCAGCACTTGCGCCAGACGACGGGCAGCGTGTTGGCCAGCAGATAGGCCGCGTAGCCATGCCCCGTCACGTCCGCGACGATCAGCCAGAGAGTGCCGTCGTCGCCGCGCCGGCCGCCGAACCAGTCGCCGCCG
>JBBRIK010000638.1:0-4449 GCA_038221045.1 Gemmatales bacterium | reverse complement strand
CTTCTATCACAAGGTCGGCAAGCCTCAGGCGAGTGACGACTTGATCTACAAACGTCCCGATCAGCCCAAATGGGGGTTCATCCCTGCCGTGACCGACGACGGCAAATACCTCGTCCTGACCACCTACATGGGGACCGACTCACGCTGCCGGATCAGCTATCGCGACTTGACGCAAAAGGACGGCAAGGTCATCGACGTCGTCGATAATTTCGATCACGAGTACTCGTTTGTCGGCAACGATGGTCCGACGCTGTTCTGGAAGACCACGCGCGATGCTCCGCGCGGCCGGGTCATCGGGATCGACGTCAACAAGCCGGCGAAGGACGACTGGAAAGAGGTCATTCCGCAGGCGGCCGAGAACCTGCACGAGGTGAATCTGGTTGGCAATCAGTTCATCGCCGGCTATCTGAAGGACGCGCGGGCGCAGGTGAAGCGCTACGGACTCGACGGCAAACTGATCGACGCCCTGGCCCTCCCCGGCATTTGCACGGCAGCGGGGTTTGGCGGGCGGCGTCAGGATGAGGAGACGTTCTATCGCGTGGCCAGTTTTGCCACGCCGACGAGCATTTATCACCTCGATCTGAAGACTGGCAAGAGTACGCTGTTTCGGCAGTCCGAGGTGAAATTCAAGCCAGACGACTACGAGGTGAAGCAAGTCTTTTACACGAGCAAGGATGGCACGAAAGTGCCGATGTTCCTCGCTCACAAGAAGGGCCTGGAGTTCAATGGCGACACCCCGACTCTTCTGTATGGCTACGGCGGCTTCGACATCTCACTGACGCCGGAGTTCTCGATCGCGCGGCTGGTGTGGATGGAGATGGGCGGCGTGTTCGCGATGCCGAACCTGCGCGGCGGCGGCGAATACGGCGAACCCTGGCACAAGGCCGGCACGAAGTTGAAGAAGCAGAACGTCTTCGACGACTTCATCGCCGCGGCCGAATGGCTCATCAAGGAGAAGTACACGAAGCCGAGCAAGCTCACGATCCAGGGAGGAAGCAATGGCGGGCTGCTCGTCGGCGCTTGCATGACTCAGAGGCCGGAACTGTTCGGCGCATGTTTGCCCGCTGTCGGCGTCATGGACATGCTGCGATTCCAGAAGTTCACGGCGGGGCGGTACTGGGTCGATGACTACGGTTCGGCCGAGAACGAGGACGAGTTCAAGGCGCTCTACGCCTACTCGCCCTATCACAACCTGAAGAAGGACGTGAAGTATCCGGCGACCCTGGTCACCACGGCCGACACCGACGATCGCGTCGTGCCGGGCCACAGTTTCAAGTTCATCGCCCGCTTGCAGGAGTATCAGGGAGGATCAGCGCCGGTGCTGGCGCGGATCGAGACAAGGGCGGGCCACGGAGCGGGCAAGCCGACGGCGAAGATTATCGAGGAAGTCGCGGATCAGTGGGCGTTTCTGCTGAAAAACCTCGACATGAAGGTGAAGTGAGGCATTTTCACCGTGGCGCTGTTGATCGGAGGCCGGGCCGGGATGGCGTACCTCGACAGCCACAGGAGAGGCTGGACGATGCCGACGAAGATGCAGAGCCTGTACACGGGAATGAGCGGCCAGTTCGCGGCCATGTCGGAGTTTCTCTCCCTCGGTTACAACGTGGCGACACCGGAAGTGGATCGTGGCGACGACGTATTTGTGGTCCGAGACGACGATGGCGACCTGAGCCGCATCCAGGTCAAGACCGCCAACGCACAGACGACACGGTACGGGTACAGGGCCACGGTCAACGTACCCAAGCTGCAACTTGAGACCCCTCGAAATCCTGAACTCTACTACGTCATTCCAGTGCGCCACGAAAACAGGTGGAAGGATTTCGTGGTCATCAGCAGGCAGGACTTGGATGCAATCCGGACGGCGAGCGACCTGGGCAGCCTGGTAGGCCTGGCCCCGGCAAAGCAATCATTCGTGATCCAATTGGCTTTCCGTCACAACTCGGTGCTGACGGGGGCCGCTGACTTCCAGCCTTACCGGAACAACTGGAACCGCTACTGGCCCAGAATCGTCCACTGACCCTCACACGCTCGCCCCGTTGAGGGCGGGGGGCTTGCGGAGGACGCGGTCGTTGGCCGGGTCGTAGATGGAATAGCCCCCAAGCTCTTCCAGTTGCGTCCCGGTCAAGCCCGTCAGCAGGGTGGCAACCTGGTCCCACACAGTGTTCTGAAATTGCTCTTCTCTTCCGATTTGCACATTTGTGCCGAGGAAGACGCTGGGGACCGTGCGGGCGTCGGGGAACTTCTTCTTGAGGAAGCCCAGGCTTCTCGGATGTAGCATGTACGTACACCCGCTGGTCTGACAGCCGACGTCGATCTCCACGGGACCGAGCGGTCCCTCGGAGACCTGCTCCTTGGCAACCTCGCTCACGAACCATGCCTTGTCCCTGGTCACCTTGCGAAGTTCACGGGCGAACGCCTCAGCGGCCTCCTGGTCTCCCCAGACGTAAAGCCAACGGTTCTCTGTGCCGGGCTCGGGGGTGCGCCGTGTCCAGGTGAGATCGATGTTGCGCTGCTCCAGGAGTCGCGCATAGCCAGCGAACTCGCGGTCTTTCGTGCCACCCGGTCGGGTGACGGTGAATGCCATTGGCCAACTCCTGCTGTTTGCCCGAAGGATGAATCGGGGTCAGGCTCATTATACCTCGCGCCGGTGGGCGAACCAAACCGCAGCCATGTCCGCCCAGGAGAAGAACAGGGGACATGCAAGATGTTGTTCATCTTGCATGTCCCCTGTTCTTCTCGCGAGGGGTTCGTCTGGGTCCGAACGTATTTGGCGTCCCCCATTATCACCACGGCCAATAGTACCTCGGATGGTAGGGTGGGTAGTAGTAGGCGGGCGGTTGGTGGATAATTGTCTGCGTGTTTTGTTGCTTTTGCTGCGACGCCTCCAGGTCGCGCTTGGTCTTCTCCAGATTTTTCTGGGATTCCTCCAGGAGATGCTGGAACTTCGCATCCCTCTCACGGCTATCCGCCTCCCGCCTTTCCTGCTCCTGTTGTTGCTGCTTCTTCAGCGCTGCCTTTCTATCGTCGTCCGCGAGAGCCAGGGCTCGCCGGTTCTCTTCACGAGTCCTTGCCTCTTGCTCCCTGCGTTCCTTGGACTCCTCATCGAACCTTCGGCGTGTTTCCGCAGCCGCCCTGTCCTGCCGGTCGTATTCGAGTTTCTTCTGCTCGATATCCAATTTCTGCTTCTCCAGCTCAAGTTTGGCCTTGGCCACAGCCTCCATATCTTCGGATTTTCCGCCCCGGATGACCGCAGGGACGATCAGCAGGAGTAACAGCAGCAGGACGACGCCGATGGCTACGTTCTTGGGGGTCAAGGCCCAGGGGTTGGCTGGCGCGGGCGCCGCGCCTGGGACCGAGCCGCGCTCGCCGTTGGCCGAAGGGACGCCTACCGCAGCGGTCGCAGGGGCCGTGCTCTCATCCGCGGCCAGCATCGTTTTGTTGATGTTGGGCTTGCCGGACGGAGCGGCCGGGACCTGCAAGCGCTGGTTGCAGGCGGGACAGTTCCGCTTCGTGCCGGCCTGGTCCACAGGGGATTCGAGCGGCTTCTTGCAGCCGGGGCAGTTGTACTTGATCGGCGGGGCGGGCGGCGGTGCCGCGCTCTCATCGCTGGCCAGTAGCGTTTTGTTTAGGGCGGG
Source organism: Gemmatales bacterium (assembly GCA_038221045.1). Taxonomy (GTDB): domain Bacteria; phylum Planctomycetota; class Planctomycetia; order Gemmatales; family Gemmataceae; genus JBBRIK01. The sequence goes on along the minus strand of JBBRIK010000638.1, from coordinate 814 downwards.
CGACTGCGCTACCGGCTCCGGCTTCGCCGCGGCCGGCACCTGGTGCCGTTGCGTGCAGTTGGGGCAGTTCTTCTTCATCCCCCCTTCGATCCCCTCCGCCTCCAGCGGCGCTTTGCAGCGGGGACAGTTGTACTTGATGGGCGGGGCCGCCTCGCCGATCATGGTCTTGGCGTAGCTGGGTTGGGCCGCCGCGGCGGCGGCAAGAGTGGGCGACGCAGCCGCTCTTCCCTCCGTCATGGACTTGCCGGCGAAGAAGGGAGACTGGCATTTGGGGCAGATTTGACGGCTGCCCATTTCTCCTTCGTCCAGGTAGTACCTGTGCTGGCAGGCGGGGCAGGTCACATTGGCAAGCATGGGCTTTCGCTCCTTGGGTCGTCTGATCGGGGTTCGGTCTCTGGTTCTGTCGTCGACAATGCCGCCTTCTCGGTGGGCACTTTGCCGCGGCACTCGGCCGGTGTTCAAGGCACTATCCGTATGCCCTATCGGGAAGGGCGCTGACGTGCCAGCCGGACGTGTTTGCCATTGCGGTGCCTATTCTTCCACCCACTTGCTATTTCGGTAACGGCACTTACGCAGGTCAAAGTCACTGACTGTTTCCAGGCTCAAGGGTAAGACGGGACTCAGCCGGCGCGACTGGAGAACGGAGGACCAACCTTTCGCGTCGGCGTCCTCTTTCCGGCCGGCGTCACCACCCATACCTTGCTGATCCATCGCCCACAACTCGGACCGGAGGACAACGCGCACGGTCTGGTCGGGAAGGGGGTCGCGGACGTGCGTGCCGCCGCAGTCAGGGCAAAACAGTCTTTTCTTCCCG
>JBBRIK010000637.1:0-4450 GCA_038221045.1 Gemmatales bacterium | reverse complement strand
GTATTATAGGATGACCGGCGAGGACGACCGGTCACATCCGCCCGGAGAGCGGCATACGATGAGCGACAAACCATCACGCTGGTCGGGACTGCGCGAGATCCTTCGCTATGTGCCTCGCTTCCGCGAGCGTGTCTTCGTCATTGCCGTCGATGGCGCGCTCGTCGAACACGACAACTTCGGCACCCTTCTCGTCGACGTCGCCCTCCTCCGCAGCCTGCGTATCGGCGTCGTTCTGGTGCATGGGGCGTCCCATCAGATTCGCCAACTCGCTACGCAGACGGGCTTGCTTCCCTCCGATTTCGACGGTACCGGCGTCACCGACTCGGCCACACTCCAGATCGCCCTGAATGCCGCCAACCGCGTCACGCATGAGATCCTCGAAGGACTCGCCGCCAACGACCTGCGCGGCGCGTACGGCAACGCTCTCGTCGCCCATCCCGCCGGCATCCTGCACGGCGTCGATCATCAGTTCACCGGCCGAATCGAGCGCGTCGATGCCGACATGCTGCGCTCACTGCTGAGTCACGACATCATCCCCGTCGTGCCGCCCCTGGGCTGCGACGGCGACGGGCAGACCTATCGCCTCAATTCCGATCACGTCGCGGTCGAGCTGGCGCGCACTCTTGAGGCGGTCAAGCTGATTTATCTGACGACGAGTCCCGGCGTTCGACGCGGCGAACAACTCTTGCGGCAGTTATCGCTGGAGGAGGCGGAAACGATCCTCAAGAAACAGCGCGGCGAGGTAGCGCCGGAGACGCTCTCGAAGCTGGAGTGGGCGGTGAAAGCGGCGCGCGGCGGCGTCCCTCGCGTCCACATCATTGATGGCCGAACCGAGGAGGCGTTGCTGGCCGAGGTGTTCTCCAATCAGGGCGTCGGCACCCTCATTCACGCCAACGAGTACAAGGCCATCCGCAAGGCCCAGAAGAAGGACGCACGCATCATTCACACGCTGATCAAGAACAGCGTCGAGAACGAGGAACTGCTGCCGAGGAGCCGGGCCGAGATCGAACGGCAGATCGACGATTTCTTCGTCTTCGAGGTGGATCGCAACCCGGTCGCATGCGCCGCGTTGCACCAGTATCCCGAGGCGAGTCAGGCGGAGGTAGCGTGCGTGTGCGTCGATCCGCGTTCGGAAAATCAGGGCATCGGGGCGAAGCTGGTGGCGTATGCGGAGGCGCGAGCGAGGCAACTCGGGGTGAAGCAGTTGCTCTGTCTGACGACGCAGGCGTTCAACTATTTCGTGAGGAAGTGCGGCTACAGTGCGGGTACTCCCGACGATTTGCCTCCAGGACGCAAGGAGCGCTACGAAAAGAGCGGGAGACGCTCGCGCGTGCTGGTCAAAACGTTGTGAACTCGATGACGGTTCTTTCTTGCCGCTTGCGGCTTTGCAAACTTCCTGCAAAGCCGCAAGCGGCAAGCGGTGTGATCCACATCAAGGATGATTCGCCGGTTCCACGCTCACCGCCGCTCCCACAGCGATTGCGCCGCCGGCGACCACGCGGGCCATGAAGCCAATCCGTCCCCTGGCTTCCTCCTTGGGATGCCCCTGAATATGAGCGAAGCGGTCACAGGGAGTGCGCGGATACGTCAACTGGATGACGGCTGATTCCCCCAGACGCAAGCGGACGCCGGCAACCAGTAACTCCGCGTCCAGACCCTCAATCACCAGTTGCTCGCCGAGTTCGCCTGGCTCCGTGTGATAGCCCTCGCTCCGCAACTGCTCGATCGTCTCGGCGAGCATCACGTTTAACTGCCGTCGTCCTCCGCGGCTCTTGGTATCGCCTTCGATCCCGCGTCCGGCGACCAGCACAATCCGCTCCACCGCGACACGCGCATAGCGCTCGCGCGGACGCGGTTCGACGTCCCCAGGCGTGTAGGCGATACTGATGAGGGTTGCCACGATGGAGTCTCGCTCAAGGATTGTCCCCGCCCAGGCCGTTCGTGGCAGGCGTCCCTGTCTTGCCGCGCAGGACGTACAACCAGCGTGACACGGCCATCAGCAGGAGAGTCAGCACGCAGGCGATTACGAAAACCGTGAAGGCGATGTTCAGATAGCCCGTCATTACCTTGCCATGGCCAATCATCGCGGGAAACCGCTCCGTCACCAGTTGCACACCCGCCGTCAGCGTTGTCGTCGTCACCCAGGCCATCGGCGCCAGCGTCACCCAGGCGTACCGCGCCCGGCCGCTGTTTATCAGCAACGTCGTCACCAGGCAGAGAGCGATTACCGCGAGCAACTGGTTCGCGATGCCGAACATGGGCCAGATCGTCTCAATCGATCCCGACCAGATCAGAGCGCCCCATCCCAACGTCACGAGGGCCGTCGAGATCACCGCGCCCGGCAGCCAGTCGGGCTTGCCATAGCGCGGGTTGATCTTGCCTCCCGCTTCCTGCAACAGGAACCGCGCGATGCGCGTGCCGGTGTCGATCGTCGTCAGGATGAACAGCGCCTCGAACATGATGGCGAAGTGATACCAGTACTTCATGATGCCCTCGATCGCCAGTCCCGTCCACGCCAGGGCATCGGTGAAGATCAGGGCCATGCCGACCGCAAGCGTCACCGCCCCGCCGGTTCGGCCGCGCAGCGATTCGCCGCCGACCATGCGCTCGATCTCGGCCAGGTCGTGCTGCCTCACCGGCAACTGATGCGGCTCGCGCACACTCACGTCGTGCAAGGGATCGCTGCCGTACTTCCTGTGGACTTCGTCGAGGTCATCCTTGTACTCCCGGACCTTTTCCAGGTCCGTGTTCATCTCGAAGTAGAGTTTCGGTTCGAGCGAGGACGCCGCAATCAGGGCGACCACGCCGACCAGGCTCTCCATCAGCATCGCCCCGTAGCCGATGGGGCGAATGTCGCGCTCCCTGTCGATCATCTTGGGCGTCGTTCCCGAGGCGACCAGGGCGTGGAAGCCTGACACGGCGCCGCACATGACGCAGATGAAGACGAAGGGAAAGACGCTTCCGGGGAACGTCGGTCCGCCGCCGGAGAACACCTCGTTGAACGGCGGGGCCTTCAGCGTCGGATTGGCCGCGATCACGCCGACGACCAGCAGCGCGATGGTCCCAATCTTGAGAAAGCTCGACAGGTAATCGCGCGGACAGAGCAGCATCCACACCGGCAGGACCGAGGCGACGAAGCCATAGATCACCATCGCGATAATCGTTTGCTCGCGCGTGAGCGAGAAGAACCGCTCCAGCGGCGAGCCGGGAATCCAGTTGCCGAGAATCGTCGCTCCAATGACGCCGACCGCGCCGAGCAGCGACGCCTCGACGATGGCCCCCTTGCGAATGCGATACATGTACAGGCCGACGAACAGGGCGATCGGAATCGTGCAGGCGATGGTGAAAGTCCCCCACGAACTGCCCGGCACGATCTGCTTGCACTTCGCCGGCAGCAGAACGACTCCGCCGCCCTCAGTCGGCCTGAGCGGTGTCGCGGCGGGAGCGCTGACGAGGAAGCTCTCGGAGCGCTCGTTCCATTTGTCATCGGGCCTGTAGCGGACTTCACATTTCGGCGGGAACTGGTAAACGATCGTCTCGGCAGTCGAGCGTTCCTCATCCTGTTTCAACTCCGCTCCCTCGGGAAGCCTGATCTGCATCTGTTCCGCGAGTTTGACTTCCTCGCCGCCGAGCGCCTTGACGACGACGATGCCAAGCCCGGCGAGGGCGATGATGACGATGAACAGGATGGCGGCCGAGACGACGAGTTGCGCCCAGGGGCCGAGTTCGCTGCGAGCGATCTCCGCCAGCGATTTGCCCTTGCGCCGCACCGACGCGGCCAGGACGAGCATGTCCTGCACGGCCCCCGCGAGACAGACGCCGACAAGGAGCCAGACCAGTCCGGGGAAGTAGCCGAACTGAATCGCCAGCACGGGACCTATGAGAGGGCCAGCCCCCGAGATGGCGGCGAAGTGATGACCGAACAGCACCCAGCGATTCGTCGGATGATAGTTCTGGCCGTCGTTCAATTCGTGCGCGGGAGTGATGCGCGAGTCATCGAGAGAGGCGACTTTCGCGGCCAGGAACGCGCTGTAGTAGCGATAGGCGATGGCCAGCACGCAGAGAGTCGTAATCATGACGGGCATCGCTCGGACAAGGATGCGTCCGCCGACTTCCTCGTAGAACAGGCCGGCCCAGATGATGCCCATCGCGCCCCTCCCCGGACAAAATCGCACTGCGCCGATTGCTTTGGCGAACCGTGCGGCAATCGCTCCTGAACGATCACTCTATCAACGGCACTCGTCCGCGCGAAGCGTACGACGTTTTGCCGCCGCTGTGACAGGCGATCCCCTCAACCAGCCCTCGCCGATTGACAGCGAGTTACGGTTCACGATACGATCCTTATGAACAGGGAATTGAGGAAGAGATTGCACGGCGAGGAGGGAAGTATGACCAGGACTGTGACTCTGGAATTGCCCAGCGAACTCGTGGAGCGCGCCCACGCCGTGGC
>JBBRIK010000636.1:0-4451 GCA_038221045.1 Gemmatales bacterium | reverse complement strand
GACCTTGTCCTTGGGCTGTTCGACCTTATCCTTGGGTTGTTCGACCTTGTCCTTGGGCTGTTCGATCTTATCCTTGGGCGGATTGACCTTGTCCTTCGGCTGTTCGACTTTGTCTTTCGGCGGATTCACCTTGTCTTTCGGCGGATCCCGATCCTCACCGCTGGTCTTGCTACCGGGACGCAGGGCCTTCTCGCCCCACGTCGTCCGCAGCCGCTGTGTGAACCGCGCTTCATAGAGGTCCGGCCAGCGGTCTTTCGCGAAAGTTACTTCCTTCAGACGCTCCCGGCTAATCTCTTGGGTGATGACGACGACGCGACGCTCAACACTGTAGTTCGTGACGCCCCACGGGACGACGACGAGGCCGTCATCGGAATCGATGACCAGATAGTCGATACACCCGCCCTCGTTGAAGACGAGATCGGTGACCTTGCCCAGCCGGAGGTCGCCTCGCTCGACCGTGACGCTGGAGCCGATGATCGCGGAGACCTTGCGGACCCGTCCGCCCTCCGCGGGCCGCTCATCGGCGATGGCCGTGCCGCCGCACAGCAGCAGGAGACAGAGCGTTTTCATTCCCTTCATCTCGGTTAACCCTTTCGTGAAAGTGGCCGACCCAGGGTGCAATAGCCGATTCGTTCTTTCCCTGGAAAAGACCACATTCCAACTCTGCAACTGTTGTGCCGAGAGGAGAAGTCGGCTTCTCGTCAGGCCGGTAGAGCGATCGGACGTCTCCGTTCACCCGCGCACGAAGTCGCTCATGAGTTGCGGCACGGCCACGTCGAAGCCAATAACGTCCATCATCCCGCTGTCGGTGGGATCGGCAATTGAGAAGCCCACGGAAACCATGCCAACGACGATCAGCCGGGCCGGGATGCCCATCTGCTCGCGATACTCCCGAAGGACCTGGACGGGATGAATCAGTCCCGCCCATGTCTCGCTGTCGGTCAACACCACGAAGGCATCTACGGGAAGTCGTTTCTGAAGGGCATATTGCATCGGCAGAGAACAATCAGTGCCGCCGAAATTCACGTTTCGTGTGTGGCGCAGGGCGTCATTCAGGCGCGAGCGCGCCGAGATCGGCAGGGGACGCAGGCCATCGGCAAAAGCGCAGATGGTGCATTGCGCCTCGACGTGGGCCGTCACCAGAGCCATCGCCGTCGCGCCTTCACAGCAAGACAGGGAAGTCCCCAGGATGGGCGACGACATCGACCCGGAAACGTCGAGTCCGAGGAGCCAACGCTTCCCCGTGGGAGTGACGTTGCCAAAGGCCGCATAGAAAGTGCTGTCCAGCGCATCGACGATCTGGGGGACCGGCGTCCAGGAGTGTCGGCCGCGCTCGCCGTGCCCCGCGGCATAGGTGCGCAGCGCCATCAGGACGGCCATCGGGTGGAGCCGGGCCTTGCGGATACGGTCGATGTTGGTCAACTCGCCCAGGACCTTGCTCGTCCCCGCCGATGGGGCCGCCAGCAAGCCGAGCCGCGTCATCGTGGCCAGGTTGCGCACCATCGCCGTCAACGGCATCCTGTCGAGCAGCGCCTCCCACACCTCGGCCTCGCTGAGCCAGCGCGTGGGAACGCACTCGCGTGGCAGGTTGTACTCTCGGATGAGACGGACGATCTCGGGCTTCGTCGTCGCCCGCTTCGCTTCCTCGAAGGCGTAAAGGGGGGCGAGAGGGCCGCCGGTCGTTGCCGTGGCCGTGTCGAACTTGCCGGCCGCCCAGGCCAGCGCCATTTCCGTGAGCGAACCCTTTTCGACCCTGGGGTGAGCCAATCGCAACAGATCGCGGTGAGACCAGCCGTTTCGCTGCTGATACTTGCTGAGCTGGTAGGCCAACTCGCCTGGCTCCCTTGCCGTGTACCAGCCGCCGACAGCCCGGCGCAAGGCGCGTCCCCAGCCGCGAAACGCCTCGATGTTCTCGGCAAACTGGAACAGGTGCGTGCCGATCCGGCACACGCGCGGCAGGGCGGTCAAGGCCGCGGCCCTGGTGTCCGCGCTTCCCATACTGGCGGCCATCGCCAGGGCGAAAATGGCCGGATCGTTCTTCGGAGCGCGGCCCGACTCGCTGATCTCGACGATTCGATGCACCGTCCGCCCGCCATCCTGGGTGATGCAGCGCTGCACGCCCCGAGCATTCTCGACGGTGAGTTGCCGTTCGCTGGCGTAATAGCTGCCGCCCTCAGCGCCCAGCACCAGGAAGCGATCGAGGCGCGTCCAGTCATCGACGGCGAAGACGTAGCCGCCCGCATGGTTCGGAACCTGGATGCTGCCGGGAATCGGCTCGGATTGTGGGGTCTGGCGAGTCGAGAAATGCTTGCCATAGAGAGCGGTCAAAGCCTGCCTCCGGCTGCGAGAAAAAGGTACGGGCCAGGTGGGGACGACACCTGGCCCGAAAGGTTGCGGGGGATGAGCCCGCAGCACTGGCACCGCCAGTTCCATCAAGCACCTCCGCCTGGTTGGCGGATCGTGGGGGCTTTGCACATTTAATACCCAAAACGGTAAGCTGGCTAAGGTAGGCAGCTACCCATCTTCACTATCTTGCCATTTTCGGGAATAAATGTGCAAAGCCGATCGTGGGTAACCTTCGCCAATCGGCTCGCCGGTTTCATGCCGGCCGAACAAGTAAGCGGAGAAGGATACCCCTCCTCAAGCACACCGGGTGCCACAAGCGCCGAACTTCTCCAAGAGGGCCAACGCGAGCGGCTACTCGGAACCGCCCTGGATTGAAATTTGGCATTGCAAGTGACCGCTCTCCATCGGGTTAAGTCGAGGAGTAGAGAGCCGAGCGATTCCTCCTCGCAGAGATCGCGGCTGCATTGTCGTTGCGGGTAGCCACTCTCTCAGGTACAAATCCATTTGTCATCACGTCCAAAATATTGGTGAAGGCCATGCACACGCGCAGGATCCTTCTGTCCTGGATCGGGTACGCTGACTTTCGCGCCCTGGCGGCCACGCTTCCTCCCAATCAGCAGAGCGAGGTCCTCAAGGGTTTGAACCCGCCGACGCCCCTGGCGGGCCAGTCAGGACCACTCAAGTCTCTGCTCGATCAGGAGCGGTTCGACGAGGTCCACTTGCTCACCAGTCACACCGGCGTGAGGAATCGGCTGTATGCACGATGGATCGGCGGCAAGGCGGTGTTGCATCCCGTCAAGGTCCACGATCCGACCGACTATGCCGAGATATTCGGAATCGTCGAGAGCGAACTGGCGTCCATCGTGCCCTTGCCCCGCTCGGAGCGTGAGGAACTCTGCATCCACCTGAGTCCCGGCACGCCGACGATGACCGCCCTCTGGGTGCTGCTGGGCAAGAGCAAGTACCATCCGGCCACGTTCTACCAGACCCACGAAGGAAGAGTCTGGGTCACAACGATCCCCTTCGATCTGGTCGTCGATTTCGTCCCCCAGGTCCTGCGCGACGCCGACGCCCGGCTCCAACAGCTCGCTGGCCAGGGCCCCCAGGATGTCGAGGGGTTCAAGAACATCGCTGGCAATAGCCGGAGTATCCGTATCGCCGTCGGTCGCGCTCGCCGTTCGGCCCAGCGAGACGTCTCGGTGTTGATCCTCGGGGAGAGCGGCACCGGCAAGGAGATGTTCGCCCGTGCGGTCCACGACGCCAGCCCGCGCCACGCGCGGCAGTTCGTGGCCATCAACTGCGCCGCCATCTCGCGGGAGTTGCTCGAGTCGGAACTCTTCGGTCACAAGAAGGGTGCGTTCACCGGCGCGGTAGAGGATCACGACGGGGCGTTCAAGGAGGCCGACGGCGGGACGCTGTTCCTCGACGAGGTCGGAGAATGCGACCCGTCGATGCAGGCGAAACTGCTGCGCGTGTTACAGCCATCCGACAACAACCCGTGTCAGCGCGTCTTCTGCCGGGTGGGGGACTCGCGGCCATTGGCCAGCGACGTCCGCATCCTCGCGGCCACGAATCGGGATTTGCTCGATTGCATCGCCCGGCATCAGTTTCGCGAGGACCTCTACTATCGATTAGCAGTCATCACGATCAAGCTGCCGCCCCTGCGCGACCGCCGGGAAGACATTCCGCTCATCGCGGGCCAGCTTCTGGAGCGTATCAACCGCGACTTCGCCCGTCAGGAACCCGGCTTCCGGCCCCGCCGGCTCTCAGGCTCCGCGCTGGAGTTTGTGAAGAAGCATCCCTGGCCGGGGAATGTGCGCCAGTTGCACAACACGCTGACGCAGGCGGCCGTGATGACTGACGAGGAAGTAATCGATCGGCGCGATATCGCCGACGCCATCGCGGAGGTTCCTGGCAACGCGCCCGAGGATCTACGGGAACTGCCGCTGGGAGAAGGCTTCTCTCTGGAACGGCACCTGGAGGAGATCCAGCGCCACTACCTCCAGCGAGCGATGGAGGAAGCCGGCGGCATTAAACGCCGCGCTGCCGAGTTGCTGGGCTACCGGAATTACCAGACCCTTGCCGCACAACTGGAGCGCCTGGGC
>JBBRIK010000635.1:0-4452 GCA_038221045.1 Gemmatales bacterium | reverse complement strand
CGAGCCGGCAACGGCAGTCCCCCTGGCGACGGGGGCGATGATGCCGCGCGGGGCCAACGCCGTCGTGATGATCGAGTACACCGACGTCGAGGGGCGCGACGGTCTCCTCGTCAAACGGCCGGTGACGCCGGGGACGAACCTCACCTGTGCCGGCACCGATGTCGGCCAGGGCGAGACGGTCCTGCGCCAGGGTGAGTTGCTCGGCGCTCGCGAGACAGGCGTCCTCGCCGCTCTCGGATTGCCCAGCGCCTGGGTGGTGCGCCGGCCGCGTGTCGCGATCCTGTCCACGGGAGACGAACTGATTGCGCCGGGCGAGGCGATGCGGCCAGGACTCGTCTATGATAGCAATGGTGTCATCCTGGCCGATACGGTGCGCGAGTTGGGCGGCGAACCGGTGCCGCTCGGCATCGTGCCGGACGATCAAAAGGGGCTGGAAGAAGCGCTCAGGATCGCTCTGGTGTGTGATGTGGTGCTGTTATCGGGCGGCACCTCGAAGGGGATCGGCGATCTGTCGTATCGCGTGGTCCAGCACCTCGGCAAACCGGGGATCCTCGTTCATGGCGTCGCGCTCAAACCGGGCAAGCCGCTCTGTCTGGCGGCTGTCGAGTTGTCGGGCCGGCGTCCCATTCCTGTCGTGGTGCTGCCGGGATTTCCGACGTCGGCCATCTTTACCTTTCGCGAGTTCGTCGCGCCGGTGATCCGTCTCCTCGCCGGCCGGCCTCCCGAGTCGGCGTCTATCGTACAGGCGCGAATGCCCTTCAAGGTGACGTCCGAACGCGGACGAACGGAGTATCTGCTCGTCGGACTGATACCCAGTGCGGAGCCCGGAGTGCGGAGTGCGGAACGCGAACCGGTGGAGGATGGACTTCGCGCTTATCCCATGGGCAAAGGCTCCGGCTCCGTCACGACTTTCAGCCGGGCCGACGGCTTCGTCATCATCCCGCGCCAGCGCGAGTTCCTCGACGCCGAGGAGGTGGTAGACGTCCACCTGATTGACGAGGGGGCGGTGCGCCTGTCGGACCTCGTCGTCATCGGCAGTCACTGCACCGGACTCGACTATCTGCTGGGAGTGCTGGCGCGCGAGGGGATTCGCAGCAAGGTGCTATCGGTCGGCAGCATGGGCGGCCTGGCGGCAGCGCGGCGCGGCGAGTGCGACCTTGCCGGCATTCACCTTCTCGACCCGGCGACGGGGGCTTACAACACGTCGTTTATGGGAAATGACCTGCGACTGCTTCGCGGCTACGGACGCTTGCAGGGCATCGTCTTTCGTCGCGGCGATGGCCGTTTCGAGAGCAAGAGCGTAGCCGAAGCAGTGACGGCAGCGCTGGCGGACCCCGGCTGTGTGCTGGTCAATCGCAATCGCGGCAGCGGCACGCGCATCCTGATCGATCGATTGCTCGCGGGCGTGCAGCCGTCCGGCTACTGGACCGAAGCGCGCTCGCACAATGCGGTCGTCGCGGCGGTGGTGCAGGGGCGCGCCGACTGGGGTGTCGCCCTGGTCCCTGTCGCCGAGAGCGCCGGCCTCGCGGTGCTGCCGCTTCAGGAAGAGCAGTACGACTTCGCGATTCCGCCCGCGCGCTGGGATCGCCCCGCTGTCGTCGCCTTTCGGCGTCTCCTGGAGCGCGAGGAAATCCGCGCTGGACTGGCCCAGCGCGGATTCGGCGTGACAGGCGAGCGGGGTCAGTAATGACCCCGGTGGGAATGACCCCGGTGGGAATGACATTCGGCGTCTGAATTACTTCTCCAGGTCGCGGAAGACGCTTTCTCCGTGCGTCACCGTCGCCTTGTCCTCCACGAAGGTGACGCTGGCATAACTGCGAAAGACCGTCAACACTTCGAGGACAGTCGTCACCTGCTTGCGAATGCTGGCCAGCTTTTCCTTCTCATCCTCATCAATGAAGCGGTTGAGCATCGCGTCCACACCCATCTCGATCCAGGGAGCCACGGCCTTCACCGTCCCCTCCCAGTTGACATAACTCGCCGCCAGCAGGTCGCGATCCCCGGCGCGGGCCAGGGGTCCGCCGGCATCGAGCGGCTTCGCCGCCAGCAGACGCTCGGTCGTCGCCCTCGACAGTCCGAAGACGGCCACCTTCTCGCTCACGCCGGCATTCAACTCGATCTGCCTGTCGAGGCGGGTCGCCTCGGCCACGGCGATCGAGTAGAACACGCCGGCCTTCGTCGTGCGCTTATTCGCCGCGGGGACATTCAGTTCCGGGAAACCTTCTCCTCCCAGTTCGCGCGCCTGCTCGAGGAGCTTGTTGACGATCTGCCGGTAGTCGCCCAGCGCCTGTTGCAGCAGATCCGCGTCGCTGACTCCCACGACCACGGCTGGCTCCAGCAACGGCAGCGCCTTGGGAGTCGCGCCCAGCGCCTTGAGCCACTGCTTGCTCTTGAGCCGGGCGTCGATCACCAGGGCCATCTGTCCATCGGCCAAGGCCGGCATTAACTTCTTGCTCGTCACATCATCGAGCTGGCGCACCAGCGGCCGGATCAACTTCAGTCCCTGCTCCACATGCTTGCGCGTGTCCTCATCGAGTCTCGACAGGACGAGCTTGTCGATGTGGCTGTCAGCCGTCTTGATCCACTTGACCAGGGAACGGTAGTCCTCCACATTGGTCGTCGAATGAGCGACGAACGCCATCAGCGGATCGCCCCCCAAGTGCTTCAGGATGGGCAATGGCGCGGGACGAGGCTGCCCTGGATACTGCGTCCAGTCGTGCGCGTAGCTCTCCGAGCCGCGCTCGGTCGCGAACGAGAAGTGCAGGGCCGCTCCCGCGACCGGCAATCTCCCCTTCCATTGCTTGCCCAGCTCGGCCAGGTCCTTGCGGATGATCTTCAGTTCCTCCTCTTTCAGTCCCAAGGGCTCCAGGGCCGACTCGACGAACTCGATCGTGGCGTTGACGTCATCCTTGGTGGTGGCAGTGCTGGCATTGAGCGATTTGCTGCTGTAGCTGATGCCTGTCAGATGCCGGCCCGCGAACTTGGCGAGCGGCTTCAACTCGGGCCGATCGGCCAGCGGATTGTCCCCTCCGAGCGTGGTGAGAAGTTTGGTCGTCTCGTCCAGACTGAGCAGCAAGTAGCGATCGCGGACGCCGGCGCTGAGCGTCAGTTTGACGCCTTCGAGCTTGCGGATGAGCGGATCGAACTGGCCGGCCTCCGCCTCGAAGTTCCTCCACGGAATGAGTTCCTTCCAGGGGACCATCTTGCCGTCGAGCGTCAGCGTGACGTAGGAAGCCTTGCCGACCTCCTGTCGTTTGAGGCGTCCCTTGAGCGTCGCGGCCTGTTCGACGAGGTTGCCGAGCATCTCCTCGACCTTCTTGAGCTGCGCCTCGGCCTGCTTGGGATTGTCGAGCCGGAAGCCGACGATCAGGCCGGGGGCCTTGATCTTGTCGCGGTGTTCGAGCAGGGTGTGAAGAGAGGCGGCGACCTGCACCTGTTGGGGATTGGCCCGTCCAACGCCGAGGGCGGCCATTCGGGGAGCCATCTGTACGGCCGCGTACACATACTGCATCAGGACGGCCGTATCGGCGTAGGCTGCCCCGCCGTAAAAGAACACCTCCTGGCCGGCCATGTCGGCGAGCAGGTCGAGGATTTCTCGATTGTCTTTCGCCTTCGTCCAGTCCTGGGCCATCTTCCAGAAGGGGGCGACGGATTCGAGGGTGGTGAGCTTCTCCCAGGCTTTGCTGCTGGTGATGGCTTTCCACTGTTCGGCGTTGCGGAGCGAAGCGCTATAGAGGACGGCGTCGGCCGGCACGAGGCGCAGCGACTCGGGCAGTTTGTCAGCGGCGTCGGCGCGAGTCGAGGCCGCCGCCAGCAGGAAGGCGATAAAGGCGAGCAGGCTCGTCGAGCCGCCCGCGCGGCAGAGGTGCGTTCGCATGGTGTCACCGTGGGTAGAAGTGTGCGAGTTATCCTGAACACCGCGGATCGACACGATCCGGAATGGCAGTATCGTAACGGGCGGCGCGAGGAGAGGCAATGAAGAAGATCGTCCTTCGTGTTGCGTTTTCGCGTCACTTCTTTTTGGGAGCAACATTGGGCCAGAAAAAGGTACAAGCACTAAGGTACAAGCACGATTGCGGTATGTTTCGTGCTTGTACCTTTTCCGCCTATGAGTTGCCAACGATAGCCGTCTCCCTCCACGTTACCCCTTGGGCGCCCGATTCAGCCTCTGAATCATTCTCAGGTCGCGAAAGAAAATATCACTCACGCGCCCGCGTCTCGCATCCTCGTGACGAGGCCCGCCATCTGCTGTTGCATCTCATCGTGCGGCAGATGGACCTTCTGTCCGTGGCCGGGCAGCACCCAGGCGAAGGAGAACTCCGCCAGCCTGTTCATCGACTCGATCTGCCTGGGCCACGAATACCAGCAGTAGTCCCGGAAGGCTTCCAGTCGCCGGCCGTGTCGATCCCACGCCAGATGATCGCCGGTGAACAGAAAGCGTTCGCCGTAGAG
>JBBRIK010000634.1:0-4460 GCA_038221045.1 Gemmatales bacterium | reverse complement strand
CGTCGTTCCACTGCACGCTGCCGGCCGCCCACTGGCTGGCGTGCTTCCGTAGCACGGGAGACGAGTGCAGGGCCAGGTATTGAGCGAGTGGTTCGTCGCGATGCTCGCTCAGAACGTCGAGGTTCTGCGCATCGAGATTCTGTCCGGCGGCGGCGAGCAGGACGTACAGCCCGAGTTGGCGTTGATCGCGTCCATGCAGCGACTCGCGAAAGACCTTCACGGGTCCCTCGGCGTTGCCTGTCGCGAAATCGGCCGCGAACAGGGCCAGGGCGTCGTCAAACGGCAAATCCTCTTTGCGCCGATCCTTGAGCTTTCTCGTTTCGACGAGATGCTCGCGCGTCCGATAGGGCAGTGACAGGACCACGATATCCTTCAGATCGAGCTTGAGATCAGGGCGTTCGACGTTCTCGATTTTCCCCTGAATGACGGCAATTTCTTTCTGCCGGTCGTCGAGGAGCCGGACCGCGCCTTCAGGAGAGAGGACGAGACGACGCAGCACTTTCTTCGACGGCATCTCGACGAGTTGCTGTTCGACAAGCTGTCCCCTGGCGTCGAAGACATAGTGCTTCTGAATGAACGTCACCGGCTTGCCCTTGTCGTCCTTGCGCTGGGCGGCGTTGTGCGATACCAGGGCGACGGTGTGTTCGTCGATGAAGAGGAGGTCGGCTCCGTGGGCCAGGTCTTCCGGCTTCGGCACGGCCATCGGCACGAGTCGCGACAGGGAAAGCCGATGGAAACGGCTGACCGTCCGTTTGGCGGCAAGGTGCAGGTCGGAATAGAGATGCCGGAGAGTGTCGCCATCACAGACGACGCGCTCGCGGATTCCGGGAGAGAGCGTGCGGTCCATTGTGTATCGCCCCTGGCCATCGAAGGTGATGACGCTCGCGGTCTGGTCGCCGTCTTTGGGGAGCGTGAGCCGCCGCCAGCCTGTTCCTCGCGCCTGCTCGAAGAGCTTGCGTGCGCCAGGGTCGATGCGGCCGAGTTTGCCATCGGGTGACAGCGCGGTCTCGGCTTCGAGGACCGCGAGGATGTCGGCCGAGCTGGTATTCATGCCCGGCGCGTAGGCGAGTAGATCGTGGAACAGCCGTTCCTCGCCGCTGAAGGGGGGACGCTGATAAAGCGATGCGCCGCTGCTGTTGACATCAGGAGAGACGCCGAATCGTGCGAGGCCGGGCAAATCAGGGGCAAGCAAGTCAGCGATCTGTTCTTGAATATCAGGCGTGCCTCCTCCCCGAAGTTGGGAGGCAAGGAAATTGTCCAGCGTGATGAGTTTGTCGAACGATAGCGACGGCGGAGCCGGAAGCTGGAACGCGCCAAGAAGGCCCGAACCTGTCGTCTTGACCTCACCACTGCGCGTCAAGGCGAGGGTGTCATCAGCAAACACTCTGAGTGCAAGCTCACGCGACCCGCCTGGAATCGCCGGCAACAACACACGGAATCGCGCTTCTTTGAGATTGGGTCCTCCGCCCCCCAGGCCGATCGACATTCTGTCGATCTGAGGTTCAAAGGGGTTAGCAAGTTGTCTGGCGTGATCGAGCCAGAAATCAATGGTCTTGGGATCGCCGGGACGGGCCGGCTTCGCTTCCGCCGCTTCCGCCGCCCGAATGCTGGTTACTCCACGGGGTCGATCATCGTTCGCCACGATAGAGGCGGGCGTGCGGATCACGATACTGTCAAGGACCTGTTTGCGCGTCGGCCTCGCCGCCTTCTTCGGATCAATGGGGTTGCCCTCGTCGTCCTCGGAGACAAGGGCGATCTTCTCGGGGCAGTCGTACATGGCCCAATGGTCCTTGCGGCCACGATCCACCTTGTATTGCTGATACATGGCCTCGTTTTCCAGCACCAGCAGCGAGGTAAACGGACTCATCACAACCATCGCCTTCGACAGTTCGACGACGTCCTTCTTGTACCTGACTGGGTCGTCGGCCAGCAGACGCTCGATCTCCAGTTTCGCCCAGGTACGCGGCAGATAGCCGGCCTCTTTCCTCACCCCGGCGACGGGAAGGACGAACTCGACGGCCCGGCCTTGCCAGCGGCCCTCCACCTTCAGTTTCTCCGGCAGTTCCTTCGCCTCCAGTTTCGTCACCGCGCAAATCTCCTCGCCCTGCGTCAGGAGAGTGCTACAGGTCAGGTAGCGGTTCTTGCCGCTTTCGTCGCTAACGCGAACGTCGAGCAGACGCGGCGTATTCAGGAGCGCGGCCAGCTCGAAGGAACGCCACGAGATTGCCTCGTCGGGATTGATCTGCGTGAAGTAGCCGCCCGTCTTCTCGGCTGCGCTCTTCATGAGGCTGCGGTTCCAGCGCCGCCCGACGCCGACGCCGACGTAGGTGACGCCTTCGGGAATGCGTTTCACGAGCCGATCCGGCCGCTGTTCGCCCATTGCCGCGACGCCGCTGCCGACATGGACCAGATGCGGATGACGGCCTTCCTTGACGAAATCGACAGCGGACGCCAGCGCCTTGTCGAGGTCGAGCGCGCCGATCAGGTGGGCGTCTTCGAGGAAGCGGATCGCCTTCTCGACGTTCTCGGCAGTGATCGCCTGACACTCCTTCATCGGCGAGCGGACGCGCGTGCCGGCGGACAGCACGGCAAAACGGTCGTCGAAGCTGGCATGGTGCAGGAGTCCGCGAATGATCTCGACCTGCGTGCGGGCCAGCAGCGGATCGCGTTCGCCGGACGACTCGAACAAAAAGACCCAATCGCGCGGCGAACGTCCCGCCTCTTCGCCCCGCCCTGGCTCGGGACGATAGCGCGTCATCAGGTAGCGTTCTCCGTCCTGTTCCATCAGCGAGAACCGCGCCTCGGCCGCTCCCTGCGCTTGTTGCGGCCTGAGCGCCAGGACGACGTCGCGATCGAACTTGGGGTTCTTCGCTGACGCATCGAGGATGCGGTCGCCGGCTTCCTTCCGATCGCGCAGTTCGTGAGAAGGGCAAGACCAATTCACGTCCTTGCCGTTCTTGATGCGGACGTGTAACGACCAGTCGCGAACCCGGTCGAGCGAGTGTCCGGCGGGAAAGCGATAGGTCTCCTGACCGTAGAGTCCCTCGAGTTTCTGCGTGTAAGACAGGACAAGGCGTTTCTCCTGGCGCGGTTCGAGGGGGAAGACGCGCATCTTGAAGGTTGAGCCGTCGATCCATTCCAGTAGAGCGGGATCCTGTTGTTTGGTGACGATGCTCTCGTAGACGTTGCGGCCATAATCGCGTTCGACCATGCCGCCCTCCATGCGCGTGCTATCGACGTACATGGCCAGCCGCGACAGCGAGGAGTCAGGAGGAAGCGGGAAGTGAAACGTCCCTTCGAGCCGGGTGTGGGAATCGTTGAAGTAAGTCTGATCGATGGTAGTGCGAGCGAAGCCGTCCTCAAAGTGGACATCGATGTGATACTTGCGCAGGTTCAGCTTCGTCTCCTCACCGTCTGCCGAAACGATGATCGCTCCGCCGCCGTGCTTCGAGGCGGGCACGAGCGACGCCTCGGCGGCGATCATCAGTTCGCGGGCCCAGTCGAGCGAGTGCGAGGCACGCGGCGCGGGTGCCGTCTTGCCTTCGGGCGTCAGGGTGAGTCCCGCCGCGAGAGTGACTTTCTTGTCGTCGCCGGCGGTGACGACGTCAACCTTGCCGCGCGTGACGAGGATCGATCCGGCGCTGACGGCGAAGGCGGCCCCGGCCGCCTGGATTTCTCGCTGAGAATTGACGAGGACGAAACGCTCCTTGCCGGGAGCGTCGATGAAGACGTCGCCGGCTTCGAGCTTGAGGCTGCCGCGCGCCGTCATTTTCAGTGTCGTCTGCTGATTGACGTAAAGGATGGAGCCGTCGGTGAGGACGGCACGTCGCTTCTCCCCGGCGGCCGTGCGAATTTCTTCGCCGACTATCAGCGGTTTGACCTCCGGCGCGGGCGGCCGAGCCTTGCTTGTAAGCCGTTCGGCGGCGCTGGAGAAAGACAGAGCGAGACAGAGAAGGACACACGATCCGAGCCGGATGATAGCCATGAGGAAGCCTCCGTGATGACCGTCGGATTTGTCGCGAGCCGCAGTATACCACGCGGAAACGGTGTGGTGGCGCGAAAGTGACAGCGCGGGAGTCTCACCCGCGCTGTCCCAAATCGCCCAGGCGCCTCCCCATTCTCTCGAGATAGTACAGTGTCGCCCTTTTCTCCCGATCCTCGATCCGGTCCTCCCTTTCGTCCGCATTCGTCGCTTGCCCCTCCCGATAGTACTGGAAGAGTTGGTAATGCGGGCCATTGAATCGTCCTGCCTGATTGTCGCCGCTCCTCACCGCACCGGCTACCCTCCTCAAACGAAGATGAAGGGTTCCATTTCCGGAAGCTCGCGCGTGTCGCCGGTGGACAGCCGCCGCAACAAGCATCTGTTTGGACACTGAAGGAAAACGACCATGAGTGTTTGGCGAGGTTGGCGAGGTTGGGCATGGATCTGCGTCTGCGCGTTTTGTTGCGCGGACGCAGAG
>JBBRIK010000633.1:0-4461 GCA_038221045.1 Gemmatales bacterium | reverse complement strand
GATGACATTGTTCGCGGGAGCGTTGCCGGGATTCGTCACCGTCAACTCGTACGTCGCGGAGAGGTTCGCATAGTTGCGCTCGGGACCAAGTACCGCCAGCGCCAGCTTCCCCTTGGCGACGTTGAAGCGGCTGATTGCTTCTTGCCGCAAGCCGCCTTCCGCAGTGGCCACCGCTCGATTCGCGAACGTCCCTTCTTGCAGGGCGAGGGCGCGATACTCGATGGTGCGATGCTCGCCCGGCTGGAGAGTCCCCAGGCTCCACGTCAACAGTGATCGGCGTTCGGGCGCGGGCGACGGCGTCGCGTTCTCGAAGCGCAATTCAGGGGGCAGGACGTCGGTGACGGCAACGTCGTTCAAGGGCGTCGGGCCGGTGTTCGTGACCTCGATGCGGAACGCGACGGCATCGTAGAGGACCACCTGAGACGGTGCGGTCTTGCGAATGCTCAGCGCGGGGCTGGCGATGCGCGTCGTCACACACTGGCCATGCTCGAAGGCCACGCGAGCGCAGCTGCTGACGTCGCCGCCGGTGGGCCTCAGCACCATCGTCACCTCACGGCACTGTCCTGCTGGGAGCGTCCCCAGTCGCCAGACGAGTTCCGGAGTGCGCGCAGCTGGCTCGGGAGTCGCGCGGACGAAGACCGCATTGGCAGGCAAGGGATTGCGGACCGTGACGTGATGCGCCGCGGCTTGCGAGGGGTTCGAGACGCAGAAGTGATACTCCAACTCCTGGCCGATGGACGCCGTCGCCTTGACGCGCACCCGGATAGACACGCTCGGCGTCGCCGGCTCGGCGGCAGGCTCGGGCATTTCATCGAGGGCCGGCGGCCCGGCTTCCCGAGGAATATCGACTAGCGGCGGCTCTTCCGGGATCGGCGTGATGCGCTGCGCCGTGCGTGCGGGCGGACCGGCGGACAGGGCGCTCACGGCGAGCAGCAGCGTCAACAGGAGCATAGCGCGTCGAGTGAGCATGAGCCGGCACTCGTCAAGAACGGGGGAGCCGAACTTCAACCCCGTCGATTGTCGCCGTGAGAGGCCCTCGTGTCAGCAGGAGACGGACGCTGAGTACAGCAGGAAGAGCTTCGCCAGCCCGCAGGACCGTCACGTTCGTCACAGGATGCCAGCGCCGCGATTGAGCGGGGCGGCTATGTGGATCGTCTCTTCACTCAGGCCACTCTTGCGGCACAGTTGCTCGCGGAGGAAAACGGCCCGCTCGACATCCTCGACGACGCCGAACACGGACGGACCCCACGAACTCTGTCCCACTCCCTTGACGCCCAGCGCTCGAAGTCCGGCGACGAGGGAGGCGACGTACGGTCCCGCATAGCAGCCGCCCTGAACGCGGGCGAACGCCTCGCCTGCCAGGAAGTTCAGTTCGTAGAGGGCTTCGCCGAACCCTTCGACGTCTCGCTCGGCCAGGGCCGGCAGCAGCCCGAGCAACACGAGGCGACAGAGGCGATCCACGAAGCCCTCATCATCGAGTTGCTCGAAAGCGGCCTGTTCGCGGTGGCCATACCAGTCGCGGCCGCCGGGCGACAGCAGGACGAGGATGCGCCAGCCGGCGGGAACGTCCATCCGCGCGATGAGCGGGGCGAGTTGATCCTGGTCGCGCCGTCCGCCATCGACGAGGAAGCCGCCGCACTCGAAGCCGTGGACCCCCAGGCCCGAACGACGACCGCGTCCCGCAAGCGCGGACAGTTCCGCCACCGTCAGTCCCGAGAGACCGGCGGCGTGAGCCAACAGGCCAGCGACGGCCATGCCCAGTTGCGTTCCGGTCCCGAGGCCGGCATGTTCGGGAGCGGCCTCGACGACGGACAGATGATGCGGTCCCAGTGACACCCCCCTGTCACGCTGAAGACCTTGCAGACAGTGATGAGCAAATGAAAGCGCTCGCTCCCCCAGAGGACCGTCCGCGGACCAGGACGAAGACGGCGTCAGGCGCAGGCGAAGTCCGGGGCGATCGATCATCATGCCGGCGCCGCCGAAGCGCCGCTGGCCGGACGAGACGGCACCGGCCTGAAACAGGCCAAAGTGCAAACGGCTGCCGGTGAGGATCTCGCTCATGACGGCTCCTCCGCGCGCCGCCGGCAGGCATCGACATGAGTTTGCAACAGGGTGAACGCCAGACGTTCGCGTTCTCCGCCGGTCTTCTCGACGAGGACGGCCAGCCGGCGATACTCGGCGTCGATATGGTCCAGCGGCAGGAAGCTAGTACGCGTGGCGAGGATGGCTGCCTCCAGCACGGCGAACATCGCCCGATTGAAGCCGAAGAACTCGCGCAATCGGCCGATGTGCAACACCTCGACCTCGAACGTCGCGCGCCCGCCCACCACGGCGCAGGTACGGACGCGAAACTCGGCATAACGGCAGGCATCGCGGAGGACGAAGCCATGAACGTGCACTGCAGGGAGGAGCGGAGGAAAAGGATCGGGAGTGCCGATGGCGGCCTGGGCCAGGAGGAGTACGTCGTCGGTGACGTGCAGGACGCCTTCGCCATGGGCGAGGAGATTGGCGCAGGTGCGGGAAGTGTGAAACGGTTTGAGGACGAACTGTTCCAGCGGATCGCGCCGTGGAAACGAGGCGTCCGCGAGCAGGTCGGGGAGGTGCGGCCCCATGGGAGCGACGTTCACCTCCCCGTCCGGCGCGATGGTCGTGACGATCCCTTCGAGGATCACGCCGTCCTCCTCCGCGCTCCTCCACTCGCCGATTGCGTCATGCGCGTGCCGAAGAAGAGGGCGAGCGCGAGGACGACGATGCCAGCGAAAATCAAGCCAATCCAGATGAGCCAGACCTGGCCGCGGGGTTCATTGGCCGCCTGATAGATGGCGATGCTGATAAAGACGCCGCCGCTGACCAGGGCGGCGAGCATGGCGAGAACGGGCAGGCGAACCAGCCACAGGATCAAGCTCTGCACGGGGTGCGAATTGGCCACGAGCGCCAGCGAACCGACGATCAGGATGAGATCGACGGCGAGGGTGCAGGCGAGTCCGAGGGCGAGGTTCTGGAGGGTGACCCATTCGCGCAGATCGGTGCTGACGAGGAAATAGAAGATGGCATACGCGACAGGAATAAGAAGACCCATCAACAGCGGAGCGATCCAGAGTGCCTTGAGGAAGGTCAACTTCTCGACGCCGGCGAGCGCGGCCCCCATCCACAGGGCGAGAACGGACAGGATCGCCAACCCCACCGCTCCGGCGGGCCAGGCCCAGAACCCGATGCCCGTGGTGACCGAATCGAATAATTGTGACAGATCCATGACTAG
The DNA here is from genome assembly GCA_038221045.1 of Gemmatales bacterium. Lineage (GTDB taxonomy): Bacteria > Planctomycetota > Planctomycetia > Gemmatales > Gemmataceae > JBBRIK01. The sequence goes on along the minus strand of JBBRIK010000633.1, from coordinate 1,202 downwards.
TTCCTCGTTGGGAATGACTGGCCTGCGGGAATGACGAATTTCTAAGGACTCCGCGTCAATGACGAATTTCGAAGGACTCCGCGTCAATGACTAATTTATAAGGACGAATGTCGAAAGAATGAGTAATGACAAATTTCAAATGACAAAGGCGACGAGGAGCATTGGGCATTCGGTATTGGAATTTACTCATTCTTTCGTCCTTCGTCCTTCGAAATTAGTCATTGACGCGGAGTCCTTCGAAATTAGTCATTTTCCCGAAGGGCTCGCAGCATTCCCTCGGCCTTGTGCAATGTTTCGTCGTACTCGGACTCGGGAGTCGAGTCGGCGACGATGCCGCCGCCGACGGGAAATTGCACCCATCCGCGTCCGATGGTGAACGTACGGATCAGCAAGTTCAAGTCCATGCTGCCATCGAAGCCGATGTAGCCGAGACAGCCACAGTACGGCCCTCGACTCGTCGGTTCCAACTCCGCGATAATCTCCAGCGCGCGCACCTTCGGCGCTCCCGTAACCGACCCACCGGGGAAGGCCGCCTTCAACAGGTCGATCGGTCCCAAGTCAGGCCGCAGACGGCCGCGCACTTCCGAGACGAGATGATGCACATGGCGATAGCTCTCCAGCCGGCACAGCGCCTCGACGCGCACGCTGCCATAAGAACAGACGCGGCCAAGGTCATTGCGTAACAAATCGACGATCATGATGTTTTCGGCCCGATCCTTGGCGCTGGCCAGAAGTTGCTGCCGTTGCTGCTCGTCCTCCTCGGCAGTGAGGCCGCGCGGCCGGGTCCCCTTGATGGGGCGCGTCTCGATTTCGCCGTGGATCATGCGGAGAAACCGCTCCGGCGAGGCACTGGCGATGGCGAAATCGCCGAGGTCGAAGTAGCCGGCGAAGGGAGCGGGGTTCTTCTGGCGCAATCGACTGTAGAGTTCGAGCGGTGGTTCAAGGGAGGGAGCGAGGAGGCGCTGGGACAGGTTGACCTGAAAACAGTCGCCGGCGTGGATGTAGTCAATGGCCCGCTGGGCGGCGTGGAGGTACTCTTCGCGTGTGAAATTGCTCCGCACTCCCGCGTGACCGGAGAGAGGATGATCGCACTGCGGAGTGACGAGAGCAGGGTGGGGGACGCTTTCGGGATGGCTTTCCGTCATGGGAACGCGAAGCAGATCGAGGACTCCCTGACGGCGTCTCTCTCTCCAGATGGGGCG
>JBBRIK010000632.1:0-4466 GCA_038221045.1 Gemmatales bacterium | reverse complement strand
GTCTGAGAGAGGGAGATGCTCGGACGCATCACTGGATGTTGGCGAACCACTGTGGCACCCGGATAGTACGAAGGCGCGGTTGTCGATTGCCCAACTCGAAGCAAACTTCTATCTTCTCATCCCCAGGTTCTAATTCTGGCTCCGCAGGGGCGAAGATGAGGCATTCAGAATGTCTCGCATGAACGTCGCCTTGTGGCCCTGTGAGCAGCTTGTCTCCTGCCGAAATAGGAGCGAAGGATTCAAGCAATGTTTTGGAGACGAATCGATATCCTGGACCAGGGACCATAGTGGCCCCCAATACCTCGTTGACATTCTGTTCTGCCTGGCGTTCAATCAATTCATCGATGCAGATGCAGTCAAACGCTGTCAGTCCGTGAGACCTTTTTGGGCCTCCCGGAATGAGGGGGCGAAGGATACTCCTTTAGGCGAAGCCTACGATACCGTAGGAAAGTGAGCCGCAATTCACGCTAAAGATACGGGTAGGAGTGAATTGATTGCAAGGACAAATTCCGGAATTGTTGCTCATCGCGAATCAACGGTTAGTCAGTTTTGGTCAGATCGGCCCCTCGCGTGGGGTGAAAAACGGCTCCTGCGGCTGGCATTTTAGGCACTCGCCGGTCGAAATGGCCGCGACGGACACTATGCCGCCGCCGCTCGCCGCGCCGCCTGCGGCGGAACTTACGACCACCACGCACCAACGTCCCGGTCATGGCCCCAGGCCGCTGCCACGCCACCTGCGCCGCGAATCCGTCGAGTACACCCTGCCTGAGGCCCAGCGCCTGTGCCCCTGCTGCGGCGGCGTCCAGGAACGGTTCGGCGCCGACGTCAGCGAGCAACTCGACTACCAACCGGCGTCGCTATTCATCCGCGAGCACATTCGCTGCAAGTATGCCTGCCGCCCTTGCCATGAAGGCGTGACACTCGCCGACAAGCCGCCGCAGCCGCTCGACAAGGGCTTGCCCGGCCCCGGCCTGCTCGCCCAGGTCGCCGTCAGCAAGTACACCGATCACTTGCCGCTGCACCGCCTGGAACGCATTTTCAGCCGTCATGGTGTCGACCGCGCGCGCTCGACCATGTGCGGCTGGATGCGTGATGTCGCCGACCTCGTCCGACCCCTCGTGGACACCATGATGTCCCTGGTGCTGGCGTCGCGCGTCGTGCATACCGACGCCACCAAGAGGCCCTTCCAGGATGTCACCTTGGTCGGCAAGAGCGCCTCCGGCCAGATGTGGCTGGATCTCGGCGCCGCGGTATGGAGACGCCGCCCGAGGAAGTCGAGCCGTCGAAGAAAAAGCTCACCAGGAAGAAGGAGGAACCGCCCGACCCCCACGCCGACACGGCAAGCCGGTGCAACGAGCGCTCGCTCTGCGTCATGCTTCGCGGAGCGCGGCGCAAACTGAAGCACCACGGCAAGCGGAGTTTCATGGGCGAGGAAGCGAAAAAGGAGATCGTCGCTGCCGAGGGAGAGTTCCGCTCGCGTGGACTGGAAGTCCCGGTCGAGGGACTGGAGACAGCCCGGTGGAACAAGGAGGGATAGGACGCCCGCCCCAGCACGACGCTGGGGCTTTTTTCGGACGTCACTTGCCCAGCAGTTTTTGCAACCGCGTCTTCAGCCGCCCTCTGGCAAGCGCCACTCGCAGTTCCCGCTCGATCACGCCCTCTCCGTCCTTCGCCGCCTTGAGGGCCTCGGTGCGGTAGCATTGCAGTTCGTCCCACGCCGCCTTCTGGCTGACCTCATCGCGCGTGTTGGCTTCGAGGCAAAGGGCGAGGATCCCGGGGTCGGTTGCGTCGTCGGGCATGGCAAAAGGGTATCAATAAGTAACCCGCGGCCGCACCTTTCAGCATGGGAATGGGTCGAAAATAGGTCGAAAGGTGCGGTTCATGGAAATCGTGGAATGACGGAAGTGACTAAATATCATGCAGATGCGTCATGCGTCCTCTGCTCGTGTCTCCAGGCACCCGAAGCAGCCGCCGCCGAGCGTGGCCACATTATCGCCAGTGGTTCCCACGTTTTTTCCCTCTTTCGCTGCCTGCCGGACTATTCATGGGCGCGATCCGTGTCTGTTGCATTATAGCGAAACACCCCAGATGGAGGTCATCATGCCGCAGGAGGCGGAAAGCCGGGTGATCGCTTCAAGATTTCCCCAGCAGCAAATCGACGACCCAGCAGCCGCGCACATGCTCGCCGCCGTTGCGGCAATGGGCGAGGATGTCGGCGTTGTCGCAACCGGCGACTTCGAGGGCGTCGGCGAGGATCGGCAGACGATCGAAGGCGCGGTTGGTGTAGATGCCCGGGGCGAGTTTGGGGATTGTGACGTTGTTCCACGACAACCATGATGGAGCGATGGTGAGTGTCCGGAACGGGTTGCCGAAGATGTCATGTAAGAGATGGCGCTGGCGAAGGTACTGTTTCTCGCGCCCAGCGAGTTCCTCACGTACATAAATGTCGGAGTCATCATAGCTTGCCGGTGCGCCCAGAGCTGCCGCTTGGAATCCTTTTGTGTGCGCTGCGCATGTATTCGCACTCCATGCCGCACTGAAGGAATCCTTATCGGCGCTACTCTCGGCAGCATTAATCGCCGTCATCAAGATGGACCCCGCCTCACCAGCATCACGGGAGTTTTCATACGCTTGCGGCTGAGCCTTGTTAATGGTCGTCAAAGTTTTTTGAGCATTTCTGCGGGCCTTGGCCAATTCTCGCTGATTGACAACCGCATCGGCATAACGCTCACTCATCTCAACTGCCACACGTCCATTTCTCTCCGTCAGGAACTGCCAGATGCTGCGGCAGCACGCAACAGCGAACAATCGCAGCTTGCGATCACTTACATTGCCTCGCAGGAATCCCAGCATCGATTTTGGATCGGTACAAGCCAGCCACTCCGCTTCCGTCATGGTCCGCCTCCGTTCGCTCTTTCGGCAGCGTGGAGAGTATCGTTTTTGCTTCGGTCCGTCTACTGCCACGCTGTCGGCTTGTGTGCGTCAGCAGCCGTGAGTAGGATGACGCTATCCTCCAGACTCGGACGAGGCGGTCATGGTGCCCGGCATTGATCCGAAGGTCGATATCGTCTTCAAACGCCTGTTCGGGTCTGAAGCGAATGCCGACTTGCTGATCGATCTATTGAACGCGGTCCTCGCCTTCCCGGCTGGGCACGCCGTTACTTCCGTGGAGATCCTCAACCCGTTTAATGACAAGGAAACGCTGAATGACAAGCTGAGCATCCTCGACGTCAAGGCCCGCGACGCCGTCGGCCGCCAGTTCAACGTCGAGATGCAGATGGCGCCGACTCTCGCTTACACGGCACGCGTGATCTACTACCTCACCAAACTGCACCAATCGCAGTTGCACGAGGGTGAAGAATATCAGACCATGGAGCCGTCCTATTCGATCAGTTTCCTCGACCACGTCCTGTTTCGGGATCGGCCGCGTTGTCACTGGCGGTTTCAGTTGCGGGACGCTGAAGAGCCGGGAGTTGTCTTCAGCGAGCAGCTGTCGGTGCATGTCGTCGAATTGCCGAAATTCGATCGAGCGCCGATGGACCTGACGACGGCCTTCGAGCGCTGGTGTTACTTCTTGCGACACGGCGAGGAGTTGGACAAGGATCAACTGCCGGGGCCATTGCAAGTCCCGCCGATCCGCAAGGCGATGGAGGTATTACAGATGTTGACACAAAGCGATCTGGAACGCGAACGCTACGAAGCACGCCTGAAGTACCGGCGCGATGAATACGCCCGGATGGAATACGCGACTCGCTCGGGTATCCTGATCGGTCGGGTACAGGTCTATCAAAAGTTTCTCAAACTGAATCCGACGCCGCCGGAAGTGCTGCGCGTTATGACATTAGAGGAGTTAGAACAACTCGACAGCCGACTCGAAGCGCAGGCGACAGCGTCCAAATAGCGACCGCGTCCTTCACTCCCGCGTCTGCAACAACCGCAGCCCGATCGGCAGCGCGTCGCCGAGCATCTGGCCCTGCTCCTCGCTCTCCAGTTCCGTGACTTCCTCGACCATGCGCTTCCAGTGTTCCGGCACGTCGAGCGGCTTCAAGGCCGCCGTGACCGTTTTGCGATGGCTGTCGTCCAGGTCGAGGGCGCGCTGGCCGGTGCGGCGGGTGAGCTGCGCCAGGCAGAACGCCCACGCCAGCTTTTCGCTCTGGTTGCCCGGCTCGAACGACACGAGCGCGTCCAGCCAGCCTTCCACCAGCTGATGATGCACCACCGCATTCAGCGGCCCGTACACCAGCGAGCGCGCTCCGAGGCGCGTTAGCGCCCAGAAGCCGTAGGTCGGCACCGGGCTGCGCTTCAGCGGCTTCAGCAGACTGTCGCCCAGCGCCTGCTTGTGCTTCACGTCGAGCCGTTCCAGGCTGGCGGCAGCGCGCCACATCTCGGCCAGTTCGTTCGGGTTCGGCTTGGCCACCGCCTTGCCCTTGCCCGGCAGCAGCGCCGGCCGCAGGCGATCGAACAGC
>JBBRIK010000631.1:0-4472 GCA_038221045.1 Gemmatales bacterium | reverse complement strand
GGAGGGCGTCGGCAGAGAAGGTAGGTTCAGAGGGCATGGACTGCTCCTGTCCGCCAAGAGAAATGTGCATCCTGCCCGGCTTCCGCAGCCGAGCTTCTCTCGTAGCGTAGGGACTCCCGAAAGATTTGCCACACCCGGGGGAAGAGAAGGGCAGACAGGGCGCGGACCCAACCGGCAAGAAGGGCGCGTTTCCTCAGAGGAGGCCCGACGATGTTGATCAGCACGTCTCCTGGGAATACTCGGGATCGGGCGAGAAGGCCCAGATGAGTGCTTCGGTCGATGAATGTTGGGCTTGACGGAGAAATCGAGAACTCCTCGATTCGTCAGGTTGTACACCTTGATGAAAGGTACGTCTCCGGCTCCCGGATACATCAAATCCGGTTTTGGCGTGCTGCCGCTGGCGATCACTGAGCAGCAGTCCAAGGGGATACACCATGCCCATCCATGAGGGAGCGGGGTCGATCCGATAGGTCAACAGACTCCTGATCGATAGGGGTTTGACTCATGCCGCCAATCTCATGTTCAAGACTTCAAGGATCTCCGGCAACCGCTCGCCGAACTCCTCGCGGATGATGCGAACAAGGTGAAGACCGCCCTGCTGCGAGCATCCGGTTCGAGGGCGTTGGTGAACTGTGTAATCTCGCCGGTGGATTCGTAGGCGACCGGCAGAAGCAGGACGAAGTGAGGCAGGTTGGTTGGCAAGCCGTCCTGATACTTGACGGATTGGGTTTCGACCCCCGTGAGGGTATGCCCTTCGGGCTTGGCCTCGATGACGCCGACGACCTGGCCGTCAACATAGAGCAGGTAGTCGGCGTGGCCGCTCTTGAGAGGGAACTCGCGTGCGGCGACGCCAAGGGTGGCAGAGATGTCGAGATCGGCGTAGTCTTGCACGACCCAGCCGCACTGAAGGAGCTGCGCGTCGATCTGCTGGCGTGCCTCCTGTTCGGGCGTCATATGCTAATCCTGGACGCCAGAGGGCGGCGTCTGGGCTGCTTTCCCTCGCCAGCCTGTTGGGAATGGCCGTTGTCGCCTCCGGGAAGGCCATGAACGAATCGCCTCCCGATTATGCAGAGCAGCCGATACCCCGTCCAGGAAAAAGAATGGATGTGGGAGGGGGTGGGGGTGGGTCGAACCATTCACGGCGTTCCCAAGAGGCCCCGTCGCTAGCTCGGCCTTGCGGGCGATGGGATCGGCGGTGAATGAGGGTAGTAGACCCAAACGCCCTTCAAACCCGCTCAATTTCAGCAGAGTCACCGCCAAAAGCCCTGCAAGGTCATTGACCTCCCAGGGCTGTTTCGTTTTCCAGGAGTCCCACTCGATCTGGACTTCACCAGTTGAAACTCGTGAGCCAGGCAACGAGCATCGCAACCCCACCCACAATCGCCACCCACACCAATTGCTTCGTGGCAGTGCTTGAATTGCTGGAGTCCATGACTGAATCCTCCCTCTTGAGATCAACCATCTACGACAAAAATAATGTGCAAATCATATGCCACATCTCCGCGTAGGTGGTCTGCCTGGAGGGAAGGAGAAGAAGTAAAGGCGCGAAAATGGGAAGAATCTGTCAATCGCGCTGCCTGCGCGGATGCGTAGAATCAATAAGGGACACACTTTCGAGAGGATGCACCATGTTTAACATTCGCTTCGGTCTGCTGGCGGCTTCGCTCGCAACTCTAAGCTGGTCCGCAGCCATCGCCGAGGGAGGAGGAAGGCCTCATGGCGGCGGAGGACACGGGGGCGGCGGTCACGCGGGACACCCTGCGGGGTCCTCGGCCCCCAGGGTCACAACCAGCGGCTATCACAGCGGCGTCCCTCACGCTTCGGCGGCAGCAATACATGCGGCCACAATCCCTCACTCTTACGGGGTCATTCCCGTGGCTGGAATCCGGTCTGCGTCCGTGCCGAGAGGAGTGATTCCGGCAGCGGCCATCACGCCCGCAACGCCTGGGGTGTCGCGGTTCTCCGACAACCATCGTTTCTCCGACAATCATCATCATGGGCTGCGGACAGCCGACTTCCTCTTCCTCGGTCTCGGTTCGGCCTTCGGCTCCTATGGCGGCCTGGCGCCCGGTTATTACCCCGGCGCGTCTCGGCCCTGGTTCGGCTACAGCCCCAGTGGTTACGACACTCTCACTCCCAACGGATATCCACCGGAGACCGGTCTGGGCCCCAGAAGCGTCGAACCGATGGTCCTTCCACCGGATGACTCGGCGGGCGCCGATCCCAATGGGCCGCTGCAATTCGCCGCCCTGGGACGTCGAGCCTTCGACGGCAAACAATACGACGCAGCCGTCCAGAACTGGCGACAGGGACTCGTCGAGGACTCCCACAATCCCCGGCTGCTGCTTCTTCTCGCGCAGGGGTTGTTTCAGACCGGCAACTTCGACGAGGCGGCCGGGGCCGTGCAGTACGCCCTCACTCTGACGCCTCAGAATCAGTGGAAAGATCTCGTTCCCGAAGTCGGCGAATTGTACAGGGACAACCTCTTCGATTTTGTGGGGCGGCTTCGCGAACTGGAGAAGGCACGGACGGAGAAGACCGAGGACCCCGCCCTCCGGTTCCTGCTGGGGTATCATTATTCCTTCCTGGGCTACAAGGACGAGGCCGTGCGCGAGCTGGACAAGCTCCAGAAACTCGCTCCGCAGGATGACGTCGCCAGGAAACTCCGCGCGATGATGGAAGCGAAGCGGAAATAACGAGTTGATTCAACAACGAGCCGCGATCGGACGAGCCGCGATCGGACGAGCCGCGACCGCAAGGGAGCGGCTTCTTCAAACAACCGCTCCCTTACAATCACGGCTCGTCAGCCATCACGAGCCACGACCGCAAGGGAGCGGTTGGAATAGCCTCTCAGCCTCCGAGAGCGTTCCTGACGGCATACCACAGTTCCGTCATTCGGAAAGGCTTCCGCAGCAATCCCGACGCACCGGCCCGGAGCAACTGCGATGGAGCGTCGTCCCGAAGCAGCCCTGTACACAACAAGATGGGCAAATCCGGCTTGCACTCGCGCAGCCGTTGGAAGGTCGCCGCGCTGTTCTCGCGCGGCATCATCAAGTCGAGGATCACCAGTTCGATCGGACTTCCCTCGCGCAACAACTCGATGGCCTCGTGTCCCCTTGTCACACACGTCACGGTATGGCCGGCAATCTCCAGAAACCGGCGAACCACGTCGAGGACGGCCTCCTCGTCATCGACGACGAGGATGTTAGCACCCCGTGACGTTTCCGGCTCAAGTACCATCCCCGACTCGATCGGAATTCGCACCGGTTCCGTGCCGGAGGACTGCGCATGGGGTAGATAGAGACTGATGCAACTGCCCCGGTCCACCTCGCTCCGCAACGTCAAGTACCCCTGATGCCCTTGAACGATGCCAAACACGACCGGGAGTCCCAGCCCCGTCCCCTGGCCGACTTCTTTCGTCGTGAAAAAGGGGTCCAGCGCCTGGTTCACCACCTCCGGCGGCATCCCGCACCCCGCGTCCTCCACCTCGACGACGACATAGTTTCCCGGAGGCACATTCTGCGGAAACGCGAGCTGCAAATCCGTCAAGGTGTCGTCGCGCACTCGAAAGACGATGCTCTGCGACGCCGTGGCCGGCAAGCCGGCCTGCGTCTGAAGGGTCTCGCGATCCTTGACGGCGTCCCGCGCGTTCAGGGCCAGGTTGATAATCGCCTGCTGGAGCTGGTTCGTGTCCGCCTCGACAATCAGCAAGCGGCCCTCGCTCGTATCGCTGATATCGAGGACCACGTCTTGCTGCATGGTTCGCGCGACCAGGTCGGCCGTGTTACGCACTAGATCGGGTATCGCCGTGGGCCGGCGGATCAGGGCTGGCTTGCGCGCGAAGGCCAGCAATTGACGCGTCAGCAAGGCCGCCCGCTCCGAGAGATCGACGATACTCTGAAGAAACTCGCGCAGCGTCGTTTCGAGGCCGGCTTCGCGCAGCCCGAGCGAGGCGTAGCCGTTGATGCCCGCCAGCAGGTTGTTGAACTCGTGAGCCACCCCGCCCGCGAGCGTGCCGACGCTGTGCATCTTCTGCGCCTGACGCAGTTGCTTTTCGAGTTGCTTGTGCGCGGTCACGTCGCGCTGGATGCCGACGAAGTGCGTCAATCGGCCATGAGCGTCCAGGATCGGGGAAACGGTCAGCGACACCTCGAAAAAGGTGCCGTCCTTGCGGCGATTCGTCAGTTCGCCCTGCCAGCTCTCGCGGTTGAGGATGGCCCGCCACATCTCCTGATAGACTTCCGGCGGATGCACGCCGCTTCGGAGGAGGCTTGGCATCTTGCCCAGCAACTCGTCCCGGCTGTAGCCGGTCATGTTCTCCAGGGCGAGGTTGACGTGGCGAATGGAGCCTTGCAGATCGGTGATGAGAACGCCATCGCGCGTGGATTCCAGCGCCCGGATCAAGAGACGATTCGTCAGTTCCAGACGATGGCGGGCGACCGACTCGGCCACGCGCTTGGGCAGATCGACGA
>JBBRIK010000630.1:0-4481 GCA_038221045.1 Gemmatales bacterium | reverse complement strand
CACCCGCGCGAAGAAACTCCGAAATCTTCTCGAGGACATCGTCCCAGCGATCTGTTTGTGACCGCACCTCAAACACCAGTTCCGGCACGACGTCCAGATAGCCTTCAGGGATCGGTCCTTTCGGAATTCGGGAGTAGCTGTAGTAACAGACGTCTGGGCCTCGCAAAGTATCCGGATCCCTCGCGGTGACCACCCCCGAGTCATTGTTCATGACGCGGCCGAGTCCACGGTCTTCCGCGAAATTGCCGAGAATTCGTCCCACACGATTGCACAGGTAGCCGTGACGGGGCGTGGGGACGTTCACCTCAACGATCCTCCCTTGGATCAACTCGCGACGGGTGCCATTGTCAGGCATCCGGCGGAATTCTTCGGCGGTCAACAAGGTTTCTACTGCTGTGCTCATGGTCATCATCACCTCCGTGCGTCCGCTCGTTTCCGCAGGTCAATTGAGGAAGATAAACTCCTTCACATTGAACAGCACATGGCACAACTCGGCCCATGAGCGAACCTCATCCATCGGCCCCTGTTCCTTGAGGAACTCCAGCGCCGCCGTCAACTCGTCGGCGGCCGCGGGCCGGCCATACGCCGTCTCATACAGTTCGCCTACGCGCTCGTTCGGCGACAAACCGGGGTTCGCCAGCACGCGCTTCGCCCACAGTTCCGCCTGTTGCTTGACGAACGGATTGTTCATCAGGGCCAGCGCCTGGGCCGGCACATTCGAGACGCTCCGCCTGCCGATCGTCGTGAACGGAATCGGATAGTCGAACGCCAGGAACAACGGCGACAGGAAATTCCGGCGCACGTTGACGTAAAGGCTCCGCCGGCCGTCGCCGTCGAGCGGGCCGGAATGACCGGGCCGGCCTCGTCCCTGCATGTGCGGCGTCAGGCCCGGCATCACGCCCGGCCCTTCCATTCTCCGTTCGAGCCGGCCACTCACCGACAGAATGCTATCGCGGATCACCTCCGCTTCGAGCCGGCGAATGGGGTAGCGGTGCCACAACTTGTTCTCCGGATCCGCCTCTTCGGCCTTCGCCTCGCTCCGGCTCGCCATGCGATAGGTCGCCGACGTCACCATGAGCCGGTGCATCGCCTTGAGGCTCCAACCCTGACGCACGAACTCCGACGAGAGCCAGTCGAGCAGTTCGGGATGCGTCGGCGCTTGACCCTGATGACCGAAGTCGTCCGGGCTGCGCACGAGACCTGTGCCGAAATGATGGTGCCACAGCCGATTGACCATGACCCGCGCCAGCAGCGGATTCGCGGGGTCCGTCATGCGCCGCGCCAGTTCGAGCCTTCCCGATCCCTCCTTCGGCGCGGGCTGCTCTTCCCCGCCGAGGGCGGTGAGGAAGCGGCGCGGCGCTTCCTCACCGAGCGTCTTGTGATTGCCGCGAATGAAGACGTGTTCGTTCTCGCCGCTGCCGTCGGTCATCGCCATGATCGGCTGCGGCGGCGGCAGACGGGCTTCGAGGTTGGCACGCTCGCTCATCAATTCCGTCATCGTCCGCCGTTTCGCCGCCTCGTCCGAGACCGCCTCGCCGAGACGCTGCACGATGGGATTTGCCAGGAGATGATTGACCAGCTTCGCCCGTCCCCGTCCGTCGGCCAGGCCATCGAGCTTGCCGGCACGCCACTGATCGATGATCTCGCTCAGGAGAGTATCGAGCCGGGCGTTCAACTTCTGGGGAGAGTCGAGAGCATCGTCGTCGAGTAGCTTGAGCAACAGCGGATTGGGAGCTTCCGGCGGCGGCTGATTGTCGGCGAACAGGACTCGATCCAGCAGCAGGTAACCGTCGTTGTCGTCGAGGCACTCGATGTAGGCGCGATGGCCGATCCACATGCTCACGTTCATGGCGTGCCAGCGGAGATCGTCGCCGTGATTGACGCCGAAGGTCAGCCCGCCATAGATCGGATCGCGAATCTGCTGGAAGCCGTCGATGATGAGGTTCACGCGCATGCCGCGCCCGGCCAGGCGGAAGAGGATGTGCTTGCTCTCAATGGTGAACGACGGCGAACGCAGCGCACCAACGAGGCGAATGCCGAGCCTGCCGCTCGTCGCCCCGCCAGGACCGAGCAGCTTCTGCACCGGCAAGGGAGCGCCTGGGTTGAGGACGGCGTCGGTGGCGCGGCAGGAACGATCGCCGAACGCCTCGTTGCCTGCATACCAGCCATCGAGTCCGGGTCCAGAGAAATCGGCGAAGACACGCGGTTTCGCCGCCTCGCTCTGCTGGCGCTTGAGAGCCTTCACCGCCTCGCTCCGGCGAGTCTGGAAGACGTCCGGCGTGCCATCGAGGGGCAGGCTGTTCAACTCCGGGAACGACTTCACGAACCGCGTGCGCTCCTCGCCTTCGAGGCGGGCAAGGGCGGTCTTGAGCCTTTCAGCGCTGATAGCGACGCCGATTGCCTGCGCTTTTTCGAGCCGATCCTGCATCTCGCGGATGACGGAGCGCGTCGGCTCCGGCGGGCGATTGTCGAAGACCTGGAATCGCGAGGAGCGAAGGTAGCCGGCCAGGGCGTAATAATCGCGCGTCGGGATCGCATCGAACTTGTGATCGTGACAGCGCGCGCACGCCACCGTCAGACCGAGGAACGTCTTGCACAGCACGTCAATCTGGTTGTCGATGTGCTCCGCGCCCTCGGCTCGAATATCGACCGGCGAGTGTTTCCCTTCGCCAAGGAAGAAGAAGCCGGTGCCGATGATCGACTCATTGAAGCCTCGCGCCCCATGCCGGCGGGGCTGCTTGAGCAGATCGCCGGCGACGTGTTCGGTCACGAAGCGGTCGTAGGGCAGATCAGCATTGAGCGCGCGGACGACGTAATCGCGATACTGGTAAGCGAGTGGCAGATCGAAGTCGAACTCATGGCCCAGCGTCTCGGCGTAGCGCGCCAGGTCGAGCCAGTGCCGGCCCCAGCGCTCGCCATAAGCGGGCGAGGCGAGCAAGCGCTCGACGAGTTTCTCATAGGCATCGGCACCGGTGTCATCCAGAAACGCCTTGATCTCCACCGGCGTCGGCGGCAGGCCCGTCAGGTCGAAGGTGAGCCGGCGAATAAGAGTCCGTCGATCCGCCTCCGTCGCTCCCTCGATTCCCGCGGCTTGCCGTTTCGCGCCGATAAAGGCGTCGATGGGATTGCGGATCTCGCTCGGCCCGTTTCGGAGAGTGGGAATCGCCGGTCTCTTGATCGGCTGAAAGGACCAGTGCTGCCGGCGTTTTTCGAGGTCGAACGCTCCTGGTCCCGTGGCCACGTCGCGGTCGGCCGGCATGGGCGCGCCCATCTTGACCCAGGCGGTGAGGTCGGCAATCTGGGCATCCGCCAGCTTGCCGCGCTGGGGCATCTTCAGATCGTCCTTGTAGTGGACGGCCTGGATGAGCAGGCTCTTCTCCGGCTGTCCCGGAATGACTGCCGGTCCCGAATCGCCACCCTTCAGGAGTGTCGTCTTGCTGTCCAGGCGCAGCCCGCCGCGAATCTTCATCCCGGCGCTGTGGCACTGGTAACACTTCTCGACGAGCAGAGGCCGAATGCGCTTCTCGAAGAACTCCAGCCCTTCCGCCGTCGGTTCGGAGGCGCGAGTGATTCCGCAGATTACGACCAGGGACAGAATGGCGAGGTGTGGGGTCATGAGGAGCCACCAGCGGAGGGAGGGCGACATCATTCAGGGTATTGCATGGACGGGAGAGCGTCATCCGATGCGGGATCAATCCATGAGTTGCACAACTTCAGTCACTCGTCCTGCCAGGCGGCGCAGTCATCAGTCCTCAAGAGAAGGCTCAACCGGTCGAGTCTTCTCGTCGGATTGCCTCTCAGCGATCCCGTTATGGTGTTCGACCTGAGGCTTGCGTTCGACCTCCTCACGATTGGGGACGATTGTTCCGTCGCGCAACCCTACTTCAAGTTCCTTCAACACCGATTTCAGCGTGTGGCGAGGACCAAACATTGTCTCTTCCTCCGCTCTGGAATTACTTGTCGTCCGAGAACAGCGTTTTGAACATCTCGGAAACAAGTTTCGCTGCTTCATCCGCTGTGTGCGGTTTGCTCAGAGGAACCTCAAGAAGGCGAATTGCCAGGTTCTTCTCGCGGATTCTTCGAGCTTCACGCAATGCGGGCCACAGAAGCGCCCCAGGAATGCTTGCGGCCAGGGCGAGTAATCCCTGTCCCAGCCAGATACCGCATCCCAGGACCGCAACGCCCGCCAGTGCGAAAAGGATCGCCAGACTGTAACAGATTCTCTCCCCGAATCGATTCTCTGCGATCGCTTGATCGATCACTTCCTTGATCGTCCGAGCTTTGGCGGAGGGAGGGCGACCCTATTCAGGTTATCGTACGGACGATGGGGTGTCACCGGATTTCGTTCATGCGTGTCCCCCCCTCCTGGCATCTACCGCACGGCAGATTCAGGTTGTACGGGCGTGCTGGGACCATTTGTCGAGATGGGCAGTGAAGACTGTTGCAAGATGTCGTTCAAGACTTCCACGGCGTATCGGCCC
>JBBRIK010000629.1:0-4487 GCA_038221045.1 Gemmatales bacterium | reverse complement strand
CCCAATTTGCCCCCAGGAAGGGTGAGGGTGAATGTGCAACCGGCGAACCCTGCCGAGGTTGAACGTCTCGATGTGGCTGCAGTTCTCGACCAGATTCACGCCGCCCAGGCGCTTCGGGGGCATGTTCCTCCAAGCGTTGAGGAGATCGACGCCTACCTCGCTGACATGCGTGACGACGACGAGCGCACCCAGATGATCGAACAAATTCAGGAGGAATGCCGCCGACAACGTGAAGGGCAACAACCGTTGGAGGCCGAATGATCCTCTTTTTGGACACGAACATCGTCATCTATGCCGTGGAGAACCCCCTCGTTCTTGGACTCCAAGCAACCGACCGCCTTACGGCGGCGAGAAACGCCGGTGACGTGTTCATGATCAGTGACCTTGTCCGCATGGAAGCGCTGGTCGGGCCGTTGAAGCATGGGAATGCCGCTCTCCAGCAAGAATACGGGCAGTTCTTTGCGTCAAGCGACATGACGGTCGTGAGCATCACAGCGGCTGTATGCGACCGGGCCGCCCACATCCGGGCAACGCAAAACCTCAAGGCGCTGGACGCTCTCATGCTTGCGGCAGCAGTCGAACACGGTGCCAATGTCTTCCTGACCGCCGACGCTCGCCTGGGTTCCTTCACCGGCCTGACGGTCGAAGTCCTGAAGTGAGTGAACTCCTGCGCGACTCGCCCTGAGAGGGAGCAACCAATCCGTTGCCGGAGGGCCACAACGACCAAGGCAAAACGTGTTCCAAACCCTATCCGACTACACCGAGTGTGGCGGTCTGACAGAGGCGCGCCTCCAACTAAATCGAGAGGCGTTGAAGCGCTTCGGCTGGTGGAGTCGATCTTCACTCTTTCTGTGACTCTTGCTCCATGGAGAAGCTGGCATGGAATACAGACAACTGGGCGGCTCGGGCTTCAAGGTGCCGCTTCTGAGCCTTGGCACAGGCACTTTCGGCGGCGGCAATGAGTTCTTCAAGGCCTGGGGTGCCAGCGACGTCGCCGAGGCCACACGGCTCATCGACGTCTGTCTCGAAGCCGGTCTCACCATGTTCGACTCGGCCGACGTCTACTCCACCGGAATGGCCGAGGAGATCCTGGGCCAGGCGATCAAGGGACGCCGCGACAAGGTGATCCTCTCCACCAAGGGGACCTTCCGCGCCGGCCCTGGCCCCAACGACGTCGGCTCCTCGCGCTATCACCTGACCCAGGCCGTCGAGGGAAGCTTGCGACGGCTCGGCACCGACACCATCGATCTCTACCAACTGCACGGCTTCGACGCCCTGACCCCCGTGGAAGAGGTGCTGAACACCCTCGACAGCCTGGTGCGGGCAGGCAAGATCCGCTACATCGGCTGCTCGAATTTCTCCGGCTGGCATCTGATGAAGTCGCTGGCGATCTCGACGCAATACGGCCTGCCCCGTTACGTCGCCCATCAGGCGTACTACTCGCTGATTGGCCGCGACTACGAGTGGGAACTGATGCCGTTGGCCCTCGATCAGAAGGTCGCTTCTGTCGTCTGGAGCCCGCTCGGCTGGGGCCGGCTCACCGGCAAGATCCGCCGCGGCCAGCCCCTGCCGCAGAGCAGCCGCCTGCGGAGCAAGACCGTCGTCGATATCGGGCCGCAGGTGGCCGACGAGCATCTGTATCGTGTCGTGGACGCCCTCGACGAGGCGGCCAGGGAAACGGGCAAGACCGTGCCGCAGGTCGCGCTGAACTGGTTGCTCCAGAGACCGACGATCGCCAACGTTATCATCGGGGCGCGCAACGAGGAACAGCTTCGTCAGAACCTCGGGGCGGTGGGCTGGAACCTGACGGCGGAGCAGGTGGCGAAGCTCGATGCCGCGAGCGCCTCGCCCCTGGCGTACCCCTACTGGCATCAGAGAGGTTTCGCGGAGCGCAACCCCCCGCCGGTCTAGGCCGGAGGGTCAAATCACCCTCCATTCGGCGGGCGCTTTGATCGTGTGAGACTCTCCGTCCGTTTCCATCGTGGGAACGTCTTCGAGGGTCCACATGCGGAAGCCCCCCCGGAAGGCAGTCAAGTTGTGGCCCCGCCGGGTCCCTGGCGGCAGTTCCTTCACATGCTTGGCGTTGCCGCCGCCGAGTACGACGTAATCGGCAACGAAGGCCGCGTTGAGGGCCACCACCGTTTCCTTCACGGCCTCACGCCAGACGTCCTTGCCCAACCGAGCGTACCCCTGCCGGCCGAGAGTGTTCCCCAGAGTGTTGCCGTCCTTGTATGTGAGGTGGCCCAACTCCATCGGCAGGACGACGTTTTCCGCGATGAGGGCCGACCCCAGGCCCGTACCCAGGCCGAGGAAGAGCATCCGCCCGCCCTCGTAACTGCCCAGCGCCTGCATCGCGGCATCGTTGATGATCCGCACGGGCCGATCGAAAGCGGCGCCGTAGTTGAATCCGACCCACCCTGACCCGAGATTGCCCGGCTCCGAACGCGGGCCATTCGGACCGACCAGACAGGGACAGCCGATTGATACGGAGTCGTACTCCCAGCCCTCCGCGAGTTGCTTGACCACTTCAGCCAGACGGACCGGAGTCATGCTCTTTCCGGAGGGCGCTTTCCGCGGCTCCGTCTGTCCGCTTGCCAGGATTTTCACCTTCGTTCCCCCGACGTCGATGGCCAGGATCCGCACAGGAGGCTTCTCCTCGGGAGGCTTCTCCTCGGGAGGCTTCTCCTCAGGTGGCTGATCCTTTTTCGGCTTGCTGGTGGATGTCTTTCGGGCTGTAGCCATGTTCTCCGCATCTCTTTTGGTGTGATTCAATCAGGATCGCTACGCCGCAAGCGGCAAAATCCTCAACTCGCACCCGGCACCGGCAGAGGCGAGGCAGGCAGCGTGTAGTCGCGCTCGATGGCGGTCCGAATCAGCGCCCGCGTCTCCTCCGCCTTCACGTTCGGGAGTCCCTCAATGCGCTCGGCCTCGGCCGCCAAGGTGTCGTCCTTGATGCCTTCCCGGAACCAGCGCGAGTAGTCGCCACGATGCAGATGATGCTCCCAGGTGGCGTCATCGACGCCATCGGCGATCTGCAAGAACAACATCAGGTTCTGAACGCGGAGGTTCAGTTTGCCCTCCGGTCCCTGGAAGTAGAAACTCCGATCGGGCGGCAACTCTCCCTCCGCATACTTCCGGCGATGCCGGCGGCGCTCCGTCCGGCAGGGATGAGCGCGGACGCGAGACGGGGTTCCTCCCGCGCGACTCCATAGCAGGAACTCGCCCGGCTCCAGCGCCGGCGGTTCAAACGCCGGCAACTCCACTTTGGCCGCGCCGGCGAATCCCTGAAGTGTCGTTGCCGCGTCCTTGCCAACTGCCATCACGGTATCGATCCGTTCCAGGACTGGCACGGGGAGCATGTTCGGATGAACGGTGATGAGCAAGACGCTGTTGAGTTGCTCCGGCAGCATGCCCGAGGGCGGTTTCCACTCGGCCGGCAGCAGGTGATGGGCCTCGTCGAGGACCAGCCAGTGAGGCCGGCCGGTGCGGACCCGCATCTGAAGGAGCTGCGGCAACAGGCTGAGAAAGAAGGGCGGACGATCCGGAATCGGCATCCCCGTGAGCGACACGACGGCATTCTCTTCGGGGTTCTTCAAATGCGCCAGCACTTCCTCGGCGGTCGGCGCTCGCTGCGGTCCGCCGAGGACGCCAGCCCCCTCGAACGTCTCGTAATCTCCCTCCGGGTCGATGAGGCAGAACTGATATTTTCCCGCGACCATCGCTTCGAGCAGGCTGGTCGCCACGGTCGATTTGCCGCTGGCGGACGGTCCGACGATGAGGACGCTCGGGCCAAAAGGAGGCAAGGTCAGCTCGTCGCTGCCGCGAGTGCCAAGGGGAAGATGATGGCGTCCGAGTTGGCCGTCGTACTTGGCGAGGTCGTGAGCGATCATCTCGCCTATCAACTCGGCAACGCCGGCGCCGCGCGGAGAGTGGGTGACGAAGTCGGACGTCTCCTTGACGGCAGGCAGCGCGTTGGCGACGGCGGTGGAGAACTCGCCGTAGCGCAGGAAAGCGTGGTCGTTTTCGGCGTCGCCGACTGCCACGACGTTGTGAGGGGACAGCCCCATCTCCTTGAGGACGGCGGTCAGACCCGTGGCCTTGTTGATGCCGGCGGGCAGCACCATGACCGAACCCTTGTTGAAGATGACTTGCAGTTCCAGCCCCAGATCGCGAATGACTTCGAGGACGACCTTCTCATGCGGCTCGACGGTGGCGACGATGACCCGCCCGACGGAGAGCGGGACGCCGCGCTGGCGGAGCGTGGAGACGAATCGCTCCGGCGGGGCCGGCGCGAGAGGACGTTCCTCGCGCGTTGCCGGCCGATAGAGCAGAGCCCCGTTCTCGGCGACGACCCACTCGAACAGATCGATCCTGGAATAGGTCGCGAGCAAGTCGGGCATCTCGCGCCCCGTGACAAGGACGAGGCGGCGTCCGGTGGCGAGGAATTTCTCCATCGCTTCGAGCAGGCTGGTCGCCACGGTCGATTT
>JBBRIK010000628.1:0-4489 GCA_038221045.1 Gemmatales bacterium | reverse complement strand
GGGTGGGCGTGGCGCCTCGCCCTCCCGGCCCCTCAGATGTAGGTTGACGAACAACTCTTCGCCTGTCCGATCGCAAAGGAGTAGGTGCCATGAAGAAAGTGACAATCCGGCAGTGTCCCTCTTGAGGCTCAATCCGGCAGTACGCCGCCAGTCTGGCGGCAGCATTGAAGAAGGAGCCGGGAGTCGAGGTGGAGGTGATCGATGGAGACCACGGCGAGCTGAGCGTCTCCGTGGGTGGGAAAGTGGTGGCCCGGAAGGACAAGTCGCTGCCGGCGGCGGCTGACGTGCTGGCCGCGGTGAAAAAGGCTTGATCCAAGCCGGCCAGACATCGACATCGGACGAAGCAAGCATGGGCCGAGGGCAAACCTCGGCCCATGCCGTTTTCCGCGCTGGCTCGAAGCGGTGAGCCTGCGCTTGCCCCCCTTCCCAAAGAGGCGTACAACACTCTCGATTCACTCCCCCTTTTCGCGGCCCTGAAACCATCACCAAGGAATGCCACCGATGAACGAAGACCTGCTGAGTCTGCTGCCGAATCCCACGCCGTCGCGACGAGAGTTCGTCGTGACGACCCTCGCCGCCGGCTTCGCCCTGGCGGTGCAGCCGGTGTCCGCCGACACCATCACCACTGACGCCAAGGGCATCGAGGCCGGCGAGGTCAAGATCCCCGTCAAGGAGGGCGAGATTCCCGCCTACCGGGCGATGCCGTCCAAGGATGGACCCTTCCCCGTCGTCCTCGTCGTGCAGGAGATTTTCGGCGTCCACGAGCACATCAAGGACGTCTGCCGGCGCTTCGCCAAGCTCGGCTACCTGGCCATCGCGCCGGAACTCTACTCGCGCGAGGGCGACGTGTCGAAGCTCACCGACATCAAGGACATCATCGCCAAGGTCGTCTCGAAGGTCCCCGACGCGCAGGTGATGGCGGACCTCGACGCGACGGTGGCCTGGGCGAAGAAGTCGGGCAAGGGCGACACGGCCAAGCTCGGCATCACCGGCTTCTGCTGGGGCGGACGGATCGTCTGGCTGTACGCCGCCCACAACAAGGACCTGAAGGCGGGCGTCGCGTGGTACGGGCGTCTGGTGGGCAAGCCCGACGAGCTGCATCCGAAGAACCCGATCGACCTGGCCGGCTCGCTCAAGGCCCCGGTGCTGGGCCTGTACGGCGGGGCCGACATGGGCATTCCGAATGAGACGGTCGACCAGATGCGCAAGGCCCTGAAGGATGCGGAGAAGACGGCGGAGATCGTCCTGTACAAGGACACGCCGCACGGCTTCCACGCGGACTATCGTCCGAGTTATCGCAAGGACAAGGCGGAGGACGGCTGGAAGCGTCTGCTGGAGTGGTTCAAGAAGTACGGCGCGGCGTAGTGTCGGAGGCGAGCGGCACGGCGTCCGCGTGCCGGCGGGTCGATCGCTCAGAAACGGAACCGGCACGCCGATGCCGTGCCGTTCGCCTCAGAGCCGGGTGGAGGAGTTGAAACAAGGGTTCGATGGAACCTTTTCCAGGCCTGGGGTTGCGACGGCTTGCGGCGGAAGGAGCAGAAGGGATAGAATCGGGATGGATAGAACCCACGCTGATGAGGCTCGCCTGTGCCGACGCGTCAAGGGTCCGAGGATGAGTTCTGGCTTGTCCGCCTGGTGCGGCGTCCCGGTAGAAGCTGGTGGCTGATCGCGCCGCTGTTATTCGCGGGACTCGGGGCAGGCAGCTACTTGCTGCAAGATGCATTCGGCAGCCTCGGCAACACAACCAGCATTCTCGGCCTGCTGATCAGCCTGGTGGGCTTCGTCTTCACGATCTGGACGGTTCTGGACACGCAACGAACGACTCGCGAATCCGAGAAACGGATCGAAGAGGCCGTCCGGGCGGGCCGGCGTGAGACGCGCGAGGCGGTTGCGAAGATTGCCTGGCAACTGCTCAGGGAGGATTGCACTGAAATCTACACTCGGCTGACGCAGGCTCGCCTGATGACTCGTCAGCAGCCGCAACAATGGTTCCTGGCGCTGGACCGATGCGAGCAAGTGCGGGCGGTCTGCCAGAACCTCCTGAACTCGGAATTCCTGACGCTGGAAGAGAAAAGGGCCGTGGAAGAAGGGGCTGTCGGCATCAATGGCGTCATCCGCTATGTGGAGCAGAATCGTCTGGGGGTGACGGGCATCGCGGCGGCCCAGCCGCTGCCGAGAAAACATTCCAATGTCCTCGACACGTTCCTGATAAGTCTCGAACGAATTGCCGGACGGTTGAGGCGAATAGTTGTGGAGATACCGCATGACCATGTCAACTAAACTGCGGCAGTTGCTGCAATTGCTCGAAACCGGGACGAAACGGAAACAGCTCCAATGGGACCCGACGCCCTCTCCCGACGTCTTTCGGGTGGACCTTCCCGTCGGTTTCGCCCGGATTGTGAGGACCAGCCCTCTCGTGGAAAACGAGGGAGAGCGCGTGCATTCTGTGCTGACCTTGCTGGATGAGAAGGGGATCACGCTGGACGAATGGGACTCGCAAAAGGATGCCGAAGCGTCGGCTGAACTGCAGGAACTGTTCGAGACCGCTCGCGAGAGCGCGCTGAATCTAGAGAAGCGAGTGGATGAGGTGCTGTTCCAGCTTCA
The DNA here is from genome assembly GCA_038221045.1 of Gemmatales bacterium. Classification (GTDB taxonomy): domain Bacteria; phylum Planctomycetota; class Planctomycetia; order Gemmatales; family Gemmataceae; genus JBBRIK01. Next base: position 1,885 of record JBBRIK010000628.1, on the reverse strand, counting down.
GCGTCTGGTCGGAAGCTGATTCAGGCGCATGGGTGAGGGCGGTCAGGACAACGGTTCCTGGAACATTTTCCTCGTCAGCAAGCCATTCCCTTGGCGGCGGGAGACAGAGGCAGAGGATGAGCGGCAAACTCCCGATCAATCTCGATGAATTGTTGCGGCAGCGAACCGTCGAAGGCGAGCGGATCGAAGCCCTCAACGGCGACAAGATCGTGGCCCGGCGGTATCGCAACCGGCGCATGGGGGAATTCCTGAAAGAACTGGATTTAACGGAAGGACGCTGTACCGGAATTCCAACGATCCGGGACGCGATGGCAAACAACGGCTCGCCGCCGCCCCGGTTTTCGACGGACGACGGACGGACGTACTTTCTGGTGGAGTTGCCGGTCCATCCGCAGATGCCGGGAACTGGCCAGGCGCATGATGAGGTACATGATGAGGTACATGATGAGGTACATGATCTGACGGAGACAGAACAGCGAATCCTGGCGACATTGGCTTCTGGACCTCGAAGCCGGATTGAGGTTGCCGAAGCATTGGGAATGAAATGGACTCGGAGTGGTCATCTGTCCCGATCGGTAGAACAGCTTCGCAGACTGGACCTGGTCGAGTTGACCATTCCCGACAAGCCTCGAAGCAAGAACCAGAAGATGCGGATCACGGAAAAAGGCCGAGCGTGGCTTGCCAGGCACTCCAAGTAAGAAGGCGCGAGGGCTTCGTCATATCCTCAGTTGTGCGTCTATCCGCAGATGAGCGGCCATGCGGGGAATGCTTCCTGTCATCTGGAAATCAACCGCACTGAAACGGACGACGTGGTGTATCGGACGTCTCCTCGGGTCATTTCGTTCGAGGGATCGACGGTCGTGGTCCCAGTCGTGTTTCGCTTGCGGAATTGTGGCTTCCCTGCGGCGGGGTATACTATGTGCAGATGTTTCACGAGCACAAGTTGATCGCTGAAAGGCCGCTTCACCTCTCTGGGGGAGACCTGAGCAATGGCGAGCAAAGGAACTGAGGCCAACCGCTCCTCGCCGCGGATCTTCGACTGCGAATCGATGGAGATTCCGCCTGGGACGAAGAGCCGAGTTCGGCTACCGCGGACTGGAGGAGCAACCCTCGTCGCATCCCCGTTGGTGGGTGTTCGGCGGCGCGGTCGTTGCGGCGCTGCTGGTTGGCGTGGTGATCGGACGCTTTCTGCTGTCCTGACAAGCCCCATTGGATGGAATTTCAGATCGCGGACACCCCCGGCATTCCCACGCATCGGACCATTTACCGCTTTTCTTCGAGTTGACGGTGTGAAGGAGGGAAGGAAGCATGCCCGTTACGCTTCCGGATCTCTGGGGCGATAAAATTCGTGTGGACATTTTGACGCCTCTGGCGATTCTCCGGGCGCAGGCCGATCTGATCGGAAAGCACACCAAGGCAATACTGTTCGGCACGGCATTTGTTGTAGCGATTTTGTGAGTCTGATGCCGGCGAGAGAGGGTACTTTGGGGATGGGAGAGGATTTGGGGATGTGTCGCAGGCGTCGAGGTGCTGCCCGCGGCGGCGTGCCACACCACTGCTTCCAGACGATACCCTGTAACCGTCCTGGACCAACGGCGCCAGACTGCCTACGCGCAGCAGTTCACGCTACCGCTGCGAGGTCGAGCATCGCTCGAAGGGTATTGGTTTAGGACTTCTTGGTTTTCTTCTCGTTCAATCCACGGATGTGGGCAACGAGTTCGCCTTCACTTGCCCAGCCCTGGAAGTAAAGGCACAGCATCTCGAAGGTTCGCCTGGTCGGCTTGTGGCCGGTCCACTGCACGACGAGCAGGCTGGCGATCAACGCTAGATAGACCTGGATCTTCACGCCGTTTTGGCAGGTGGACAAGAGATGTTGGCAGCCGAG
>JBBRIK010000627.1:0-4494 GCA_038221045.1 Gemmatales bacterium | reverse complement strand
ATCGCGCAGCGGCGCCCGGACAATGTCGAGTAACGTGCAGGTATCCAGAAAGAGGATCGGTCGGGGAGCCGCGGTCAGGTCTGCCACAGCCTGGGCGATGGTGATCATGGGGCCGTGACCGCCAGCCGCTTCGCCAGCCATGCGGAGTCCGCGAAAAACCGGTTGGCGATTGGCGTGACGGCCTCCTGCTCCCAACCGCTGTCCGCCAGCCACCGGCCCAACTCGGCCCGGTCGATGGCGACCTGCTCGGCCAGGCAGCCGGATACGAGTTCGTCCCACATCTTTTGTGCCTGGTCCGCCAGTGGCCACTCCCCATCGGCCGTGTCCGCGAGCCGGGTGAACAGCATTTCGGCGGCAGGGGTGACGGCGCTCCGCGGGCCGAACGCTGGTCGCGACCAGCGGATACCGGCCGCACTGGCAGCGGGCAGCACGCAGCCGTCAGCGAACTCGGCGACCAACTGCCCGATCCGCCCCGCGTCACCCGAGGGCGGATGGCGGAGCAGCTGGACCGGGCCGCCGCGTACCCGGCTTGCGGTCACCTGCTGGAGCCACACCCGCACCGACGCATCTCCAGCCTGGTCGAACAGGTAGCAGCGGATACGATCCGGCCGCAGCCGGGTCCGCTCGTAATCCGAGTCTCGAAACCAGTTGGGCGATAGCGTCGCGTCGATCGCGTCCTGGAACCGGTCGACGCTGGTCGGGTCACCACGATACAACGAAGACCGCCAGTCGCCTAGCGGGACGAACGGATCGACCACAGCCATGTGCTCTCCTTCGGCTAGGCGCCCGCAGATCATTATACAGCACCGGCTCTTGACGAACACGCTCTCCTCGGGCATGCCGCGGGTGGACCCGAATAATGGGTCAAACCCCGAAGCGTTCACCCCGAAACATTCCCGTTACTTCTTCAAGGCGAGCCACTTCGCTTGCCTCCGCGCCGCGTGGGCGGTCTCAGTAGCTCTTGCCAGGTTTTCACCCTCGGGAGACGCCGGAGCAACTTTTCCAGTTTGGGCAGGTCGAATCCCTCAATCAGCGCGATCGTCGCAGCATCCGGCTTGCCGAAAACGCCATCGCCCTGAAGACGCAGCACCCTTCGCGCTTCAAGAACCGCTCCTTCGGATCTCCCCTCGCTGCGTCCTTCTTCGCGTCCTTCTTCGCGTCCTTCTTCGCGTCCTTCTTCGAGAATGGCCTGATAGGTCGAAGACTCTTTCATGGACACCACTCCTTGAAATAGCTGGGCCGACAACTCCGGCGAATAACGCAATCCCAGCAAGATGTAGGCCGCGGCCCATACCGCTTGCGCCTGACCGCGAGCGCGCCGGCCGCTCAGTCGCTGCTCGATACGCTCTATTATGCCCGGCAACTCGGCTTCTGTCACCGCGCTAATCAGCGCCAGCGGCACCAGCGGCAGCCCGCCCGTCAGCAGCGGCTCGGGCGACAGTTGCCACACACGCACCACCTGATAGCGAAACGTCAGGTAAGCCTCTTCGCCGGCAAAGCCTCGCTGATAAATCCCCGTCAGTCGTGGGGAATCCGCCTCGGGGCGCAGCAGGATGACGGCGGTGCGAACCGGCAGGTCGTGGCGGTCTTCGAGAAGCGCGTTGCGGATGAGCAGCTTGCGCGGCAGCGTCGCCGCATCGTGACCGGATACGAATTCCAGGTGCAGCAAGTAGGGCGGGTTCGCGGACACGTGGAGGGCCTTGTCGGCAGCGCCGGTGACGGTCGCGATGTCGGCGTCGATGGCCTCCGTCGGTCCGGCGGGCCAGCCGAGAAGGCTCGGCCACGCTTCCGGCTCGGTTTCGACCAGCGCTTTTAGCGTCGGATCAAAGGGCTTCGCGGTCAAGGCGCACTCCCAACACTCGCCAGAGAGTTAAAAGGGCCAGAGAGTCAACGGAGGCCAGGCCCCGAGCCATATTAATCCTCGCCCGAACTGGCTCAAAGATCCAAAAATGGGTCAAACCCCGAACGCGCGAGTTCGGAAGGCAAGCAAACCGTCAGGCAATGCGAGGAAGTGAAAGGGAGTCCCCTCTGTGATTACTCCCTTGGCTTCGACCAACGCGCACCGCGATCGATTCCGCTCTCAGACCGGGGGTGTGGAGCAGAGTTAATTAACGAATCCTGCTACAGGTTAACCTATGCACGCCGCGCCGTCCCAGCACACATTACTCCAGGCTGCAAGATTCCTCGATATGCCGCTTCGGAGGCCGAACATGGAGCCGGCGAGCGAAACAGGATGTCGTCATGTTGGCCGCTTCTGATTGGCCGCTTTCCTCCCCTCTGCTGGGGAGAGGGGTTGGGGGCGTTCCTTTTCGCGAAATGGAAACTTCAGGCAATCACACTGCTGACAACATTCCCATGCACATCCGTCAGACGGAAATCGCGGCCGTTGAAGCGATATGTCAACTTCGTGTGATCGAGTCCCATCAGATGCAACACGGTCGCCTGTAGGTCGTGGACGCTGACGCGATCGTGAATCGCCTTGTAGCCGAACTCGTCGGTCCGGCCATGATGGACGCCGCCCTTGACGCCGCCGCCGGCCATCCAGACGGTGTGGGCGTGCGGATTGTGATCGCGGCCCTTCGATTCCTGCGAATCCGACGTCCGCCCGAACTCGCCGCCCCAGATGACGAGCGTATCGTCGAGCAGGCCGCGCGACTTCAGATCGGTCAACAGGCCTCCGACCGGCTGATCGACGCTGGCGGCACAGTCGCGATGGTTCACGTTGATGTCGTTGTGGCCGTCCCAGGGAACGTCGTTGACCGCCCCGCCGCTGATCTTGCTGGAACTGAAGAAGATCTGCACGAAGCGGACGCCCCGCTCGACCAGCCGTCGCGCGATGAGACACTGCCGGCCGAACGTCATCGATTCCTTGCGGTTCAGGCCGTACATCTCCTGTACCTGCGCCGGCTCCTTCGAGTAGTTCAGCGCCTCGGGAGCGGCCATCTGCATGCGATAGGCCAGCTCGAACGACTCGATCCGCGCAGCCAGGTCGCCCTCTTGCGGATGCCTCGCCTGATGCTCCTGATTGAGTTCCCGCAAGAGGTCGAGCTGGCTGCGTTGCTGGCTCTCGCCCTGCCCAGGACTGCGCGACAGGTTGGCGATCTCCTCACGGCGGCGTGCGTCGAGCGTCAACGGCTGATAGTTCTTCGGCAGGAAGCCGGGCGCCCAGATGCCGTCGTCGCCGCGCGGCTTGGTCTCGTGCATGACGACGAAGGCGGGCAAGTTCTGGTTGAGCGAACCGAGACCATAAGTGACCCACGACCCCATGCTCGGATAGCCCGGCCGCACCATACCGCACGAAATCTCCATCGACGCCGGCGCGTGGTTGTTCGCCGTCGAATAGCACGAGTGCAGAAAGGACATGTCATCGACGTGCTTCGCCATGTGCGGCAGGATCTCCGACACCCACGATCCGGATTGCCCGTGCTGCTTGAAGGCGAACGGCGACTTCAGACACTTGCCGGACGTGGTGAAGAAACCGGTCTTGGGGTCGGCACCGGCGAGCGATTGGCCGTCGCGTTTCTGCAACTCCGGCTTGTAGTCGAACGTATCGACCTGCGAGGGGCCGCCCGTCATGAACAGCCAGATGACGGACTTCGCCTTCGGCGCAAAGTGAGGCTTCGCAGTCGCGGCGAGCAGACCCTCTTGTTGCAACAGAGAGGTCAGCGCCAGCGAGCCGAAGCCCATGCCGGTCTGCTGCAAGAATCGTCGTCGTGAAGGGAGATTCATGAGGGTCTCGCGCTTGTCGCCGCTTGCGGCTTTGCATACTCGAAACTGCAAAGCCGCAAGCGGCAAGAGTCAATCGATGTACACAAACTCGTTCAGGCACAACAGCACCTGACAGAAGTCGATCGGGCCTTGTTTCTCGATGAATGCCTGCATCCGCTGTCGCTCGACCTGCGTGGGAAGCCGGCTCAGGGTGATGCGGTACGCCTCGTCAATGCTCTGGGCCAGCGTCTCGTTCGCCTTCGGCTTGATGCGCAGGGCCAGCTTCTCCGCACGCTGGCGGACGAACGGCGAATTCATCAGCGCCAGTGCCTGCGTTGCCACCGTCGTCGTGGGTCTTTCGCCGATACTCTGGATCGCCTCCGGCGCGTCGAAGACCTGCAAGAGCGGCACCATCTGGCTGCGCTTGACCGTCAGGTAGACGCTGCGCCGCGAGATGTTGCCGTCGAGCGAACCGGGGCCATACATGGTCGTGTCGAGAGTGCCGCTGACGGCCAACAGCGCATCGCGAATTGCCTCGGCTTCGAGACGCTGAGGCGTTCGCCGCCACAGCAGCCGATTCTGCGGATCGACGCGCAGGCCGCCGGCATTCGTCTCACTCGACTGCATGTAGACACTGCTGCTGACGATCAACTTGTGGATCGGCTTCAGTTTCCAGCCATTGCGGATCAGTTCACCCGCCAGCCAGTCGAGCAGTTCGGGATGCGTCGGTGGATCGCCCTGGTTGCCGAAATCGTTCGGCGTCGCGACGATGCCCTTGCCGAAGTG
>JBBRIK010000626.1:0-4499 GCA_038221045.1 Gemmatales bacterium | reverse complement strand
CCGCAGATGATGGAGGACGTAATCGGCCGCCTCGTTGGGCGTCAGCGGTTCGAGATGGGCTCGCACCGCGAGCCGCTGGCGAAGCGAAGCGAGCGCGGGATGGGCCAGCGTTCGGTGAACGTCGAGCTGTCCCGCCAGGATGACGTGCAAGGCCCGGCCTTCGCCGCTCTCCAGGTTCGCCAGCAAGCGCAGTTCCTCCAGAGCGTCGAAGCCGAGGTGGTGGGCCTCGTCAACCAGCAGCAGCGTCGAGCTTCCGTCCCCGCACTGGCGGAGCAGATCGTCCGTGATCGACAGTCGCAGCGCCTGTTCGCTGCGGTCCTCGTGGGACAGCCCCAACTCATAGGCCAGCGTCTGCAACAGGGCGACACGATCGGGCAGATGCGTGTTGGTAAGGAAAGCGCTGCGGCACTCCTCGCCGGTGCGTTGCAGCAGGCAATGGCACAGCAGCGTCTTGCCCATGCCTGGTTCGCCCGTCAGCAAGAGGATGCCTTCCTCGTCCGCGATTCCTTGCTGGAGGGCGGTCAGGGCATCCTCGTGGACTGTGCTGGGATAGTAGCGCGAACTATCGGGCGTGGCGCGGAATGGCCGTTGGCGCAGGCCGAAGTGCTTCTCATACATGAATGCTGGCTCCCCCCGAGACGGCGTGAGGGGGTTCCTCCCCCTCTAAGGTTCATCGGAACGAGGGTCGTGAAACTTGAGCCACATGTGCCGCCGGCGCTCGATACGAGGGCATCCCGAGATCTGTCGCTAGCCGTGGGTTATTTGAGGAGAGTGCGGAGGTGGCGCGCCAATAGACAATGGAAAGCATGGACGGCCGATTCGCGACGAACGCTGTAGCGGCCTCTCTCGAACGCCCGGCTGCCCAGCCCTCGCTGGACCTCCTCGCAGATGCCGACGTCCTCCTCTTGAATGCTCTGCGAAACCTCGATGCTGTCCCTGATCTTCTGCTTTGCCTCTTCTCCCTCGGCAGGCTCGAAGAAGAAATCAAATACGACCTTGCAACGATCCGGTCCTAGCGGCAGCACGATGTTGACGTCCAGGTAACCCTGGTAGACGTTGAGCATCACGTTGGGAAAGACGTGGCAATAATAGGCGACGTCGCCCGCGCGGACCTGGCCGACGGCCTGGGACTCGGCAGAGACGGCGGGTTTGAGGGGGCTGATCTGACTGCTGGTGAACTCAGCGAGTTCCGTGCGATAAGCCGAGTAATCGAGGACGCCGGCGAGGCCGGGATGGACCGTGTGAACGTGATAGCCACCATCGAGGTAGTTATCGACGAAGACCTTCCAGTTGCAATTCAACTCATAGGATCGGCGTTCGACGAAACGCAATCGCTCCATGCCGGCCGAGGCGAGAAGTTGAGGGAGAGGCGCGAGATACTCGGAGAGTGGCTGTCGTGGCGAACCGGCGTGGATCCAGGCGTAGAGTCCCCAGGTGTCCAGCGTCAGAGGGAGCAGCCCGTTGTCCTCACGGCGGAAGTCGCAGACGCCATCGAACTCCGGCACGCCCCGCAGAGCGCCGGCGAGGTCATAGGTCCAGCCGTGATAGCGACAGCGCAGACGCGAGGCCCGGCCGCAAGGTTGCGTCAGCAGCGGGGCGGCGCGATGGCGGCAGACGTTGGCGAAGGCGCGCAGCACGCCATGCTCGTCGCGAACGAGGAGAATCGGCTCGCCGGCAATGTCGATGGTTGCGAAGGTTTCCGGTTCCTGAATCCATTCGAGGATGCCCGTCGCCAGCCAGGTCGATCCAAAGACGGCGGCTCGTTCGGCCTCGTAGAGGTCCGCGTCGCGGTACCAGTTGGCGGGAATGGTGGAGGCGTATTCGAGGGGCAAATCGAGATCGAAAGCGAGGACCTTGTCGGCGAGCGAGGCGCTCATGGCGAACCTCCAATCGGTGCAACAAGTCGATCCCGCTTGCGGCCTAGCAAGTAGTTTGCAAAGCCGCAAGCGGCAAGTCAACCCGACGCCTCCGGCCTTAAACAACGGCCGATCTGACGGATCGCCTGCCGCAAGCGCTGTTCGTTCTCGACCAGGGCCAGACGCAGGTAGCCCTCGCCGGCCTCGCCGAAGCCACGGCCGGGACTGACCGCTACCTCGGCTTCCTCCAGCAACTTCATGGCGACGTCGATCGATCCCATCTTCTGACGCCACTCCTCGGGATAGCGCGCCCAGACGAACATTCCCGCGCGCGGCGTTTCCGCCTCCCAGCCCATGCGCCGCAGGCCGTCGATCAGCACGTCGCGCCGCCTCTGGTACTCCAGCGCCTGACGAGTGACGAGGGCCTCGCACTCGCGCAGCGCGATGATGGCCGCGATCTGAATCGCCTGGAAAATGCCGTAGTCGTAGTAGCCCTTGATGGTGGCCAGGGCACGGATCATCTCGGCGTTGCCGGTACAGAAGCCGAGCCGCCAGCCTGCCATGTTGTAGCCCTTGCTCATCGTCGTCGTCTCGACGCCCACTTCGAGCGCCCCCGGCACACTGAGGAAACTCGGCGCCTGATAGCCATCAAAACAGACGTCGCCGTAAGCGAAATCATGCACCACCATGAAGCCGAAGCGACGCGCGAGCTTGACCACATCGACGAAGAAATCGCGCTCGACCACCGTCGTCGAGGGATTGTGCGGGAAGTTGACGATCAGTACCTTGGGCCGGGGATAGAGATGCTCGCACATGTTGGCCACACCCGAGAGGAACCGATCCGGCTGAGTGCAATCGAGGCTGATGACGTTCCCCGAGGCGAGGGCGACCGCGTAAACGTGGATCGGGAATGAGGGCGCCGGCACGATCGCGTTGTCGCCGGGACCGAGCAGGGCGAGGCACATATGGCTGAACAGTTCCTTGGAGCCGAGTCCCGCGATCACCTCGGTGTCGGGATCGAGTTTGACGCCGTGCCGCCGTTCGTAGCGCAGCGCCACCTCGCGGCGAAGGTTGCGGAGACCATTGCTAACGGAATAGCGATGGTTGCGTTCGTCGCGGGCGGCCTCGCACAGTTTGTCGATGACCAGGGGTTCCGGGGTGTCGGTCGGGTTGCCCATGCCCAGGTCGATGACGTCCACGCCCGCGCGGCGTTTGCGATATTTCAGGTCGTTGATCTTGCCGAAGAGGTAGGGCGGCAGCCGGCGGACGCGGTCAGCGACGTTGATTGCAAAAGGCGTCTGCGGCGTGTTCGGTTCGCTCTGCATCGAAGCTCGACCCCCGAGGACGATCGAAAGACAACTCCCTGGAGTATACGCACTTCGGGAAGGCGGATGAAGTTGACCTTCGAGAGTGTGTTGGCGTAAACTGTTATACTGGCCCAACGAAGCGAAATGGGAGCGAGCCGCAAGCGAGGGTATCCAGGGAAAGGACCGACATATGAGTGAGGGACAGGATGACGATGCCGGCGAGGGCATTGGGGTTGAGACGGCTCGGGGCCGCGATTGGCCCAGCGTGCGCCAGTTCAACGTCTTCGTACCGAATCGAGTCGGCGGCTTGCTCGCCGTCGTGCGCCGCTTCGAGGGCAGCGACAATCGAATCGTCTCGCTGACCGTCGTCGATACGGCCGACTGCGCGATCATTCGGCTGGTCGTCAGCCATCCGGAGCGCGCCGCCGAGGTGCTGCAACAGGCGAAACTGCCCTATGCGGAGAGCGATCTGCTTGTCGTCCAACTGCCGGAAGGGGCTCAGCCGCTGCTGCAAATCTTCAAGGCGTTGCTGGTGACGGAGATGAACATCAACTACGCTTATCCGCTGCTCATCGGCCCGCACGGGGCCGCCGCCGTGGCGCTGCACGTCGAAAATCATGAGATGGCGGCCGCCACACTCACCAAGCAAGGGTTCGTCCTGTTCACCGAGAACGATCTACAGGACTGAATGTCCCGGCATCCGAAGCCATCGCGGAGGCAAGTAGGGCTGACAGGAGACCCAGGCGAGCGACCACCTCGACCCGCAGCGACGCGGCCAATCCCGAGGCAAGCCAGAGAGCGGGGGACGATTCCCGAGCCATCTCCGGCCGGCAGCGGCGCAGCAGGGCCACGATCAGACAGCAGAGCAACACGCTGTTGAGGGCGTGCAGCACGAGGCTGACGGCGTGGTAACCGGCGGCGTTGAGGTCCCAGAGGGCGGCCTGGGTTTCGAGGAGCATCCACGCCAGCGGCTGATAGACGCCGAGGCACGATGTGGTCCACGCCCACCGGAGTTGGGCCGCGCCAAGGCCGCGAAAGTGGTCGTTCTTGAGGAAATTGACGTCGTCGTCCCAATCGACGAAGCCATTGCGGAGAGTTGGCACGAACGCCAGCAAGACCAGCACACTCACGACGGCCAGCAACAGTCTCGGCTGCCTGGAGAGAAACATGGCCACCCTCCTTGCCTGGCCGATGCTATAAGGACATGTAATTTATTAACTTCCCCTTTTGACCTTTTCGGCACGGCGTTTTTCCGGTAGTCTGGGGGGACTACACGAGACAGACACCCCGGATTGGGCAGGACGCCGTCATGAAAGCAGCCTATTCTCCGACGACC
>JBBRIK010000625.1:0-4511 GCA_038221045.1 Gemmatales bacterium | reverse complement strand
GCTCCGCTCCGAAGACTCCGCGTCGCGGCTAACCAACGTGTCAAACGTATCGAGGGATACCCTCAATTGTCGTGGACGACGGGACGCAGGATTTCGGCCGCTCCCTTCAAGGGACGACTCGAATCGTCGGACGCGGTCGGGGAGCTACTCGACTCGCCGGGTTTCTCCGGATCAACCTTGCGCGGCTGCGGCAAAATGTCGCCTTCACGCGGCAGCGACGGTAATGGCGGTCCCTCGACGGGCGGCAGCGTTGGCTCGCTGGCCGGCGCTTTACGCTGAGCTTCCGGCGCGAGACGTACCACGACGTCGCGATCCGCCTCGAACATCCGCTCGTCCTGGCCGACGAACTGCACGACCACGCGAACCTTTGTCGAAGTCGGCCAGTTCTTCCAGGGCAAATTCAGGAAGTAGCCGGTGCTGAGCAGCCCAGTTCGCCATGCTTTTCGCAGCGTCTCCGCATCGACCTGCCAGTTCGACAGCGTCTTCTTCAGACCTTCCGGTGTGACCTCCAGGGCGTGAACATGGACCACGCCCGCCGCCTTGATGGTGTGGTTGTCGGCGTCGCGCGGTTCGAGGACGACCTGGAGCGCCTCATCCCCCGGCAGGCCGTCGTCGTCAATGCCTCCCGTCTGGCGGCCCAGCACAATCGAGCGGACGCCGGCGGGGGTGCCTCCATCGGCAATGGCCGAGGGGGCCAATCCCTGGAAGGCTTTCAACTCGCGCTGCAACGTCTGGTTGTAGGCTTCCGTTCGCTCCAGATCGGAGCGCAACTCGCGCAGGTCCTGGTCCTTGACGCGCAGTTCGGCCTCGACGAGGTCCTTGCGCGGAGGCGTCCGGCAACCGGCCACGATGGTCGCCAGGAATGCGACGATCACAAGCGTGACGGGCCGGCGCATAGACAGTTCCATGGTACTGAGAACATCCGGGGGTCAATCGGTGCTGCGTTCGCGCTACAGGCAAGAAAGGGCAAGCTGGACCGCTCGCGGCCTTGCACGTTCCTGTGCGAACCGCGAGGGGGCCAACTTGCCCTGCTTGCCATTCAAACGACCCTGGCGTCTCAGCCCTCACGCCGCGGCGGGACCAGGTCCGCCGGCAATCGTTCGAGGACGTGATCGACCAGGCCGTACTCCTTCGCCTCCATCGCGCTCATGAAGTTGTCGCGGTCGGTGTCCTTCTCGACGCGCTCGAGCGGCTGACCCGTGTGCCGGGCCAGGATCTCGTTCATGATCTTCTTGGTCTTGAGCAGGTGCTTGGTGCGGATCAGCATGTCGGTCGCCGATCCCTGAGCGCCGCCGAGGACCTGATGAATCATTACCTCCGCATGAGGCAGGGCATTGCGTTTGCCGTGCTTGCCGGCGGCCAGCAGGGTCGCGCCCATGCTCGCCGCCATGCCGATGCAATAAGTCGCCACGTCGCAGCTGATGTAGTGCATGGTGTCGTAGACGGCCATGCCCGCAGTCACTGAGCCGCCGGGCGAGTTGATGTAGAGGTGGATATCGGCCTTGGGATCCTCGAATTGCAAGTACAGCATCTGCGCGACGATCAGATTGCCGCTGTCATCGTCGATGGCACCTTGAAGGAAGATGATGCGATCCTTCAGCAGGCGGCTGTAGATGTCGAAGACCCGCTCCTCGCGGCCGGTCCGCTCCACCACGTAGGGAATCGAGGGCATGCTAAATCTCCCGCCCCGATCCCGCTTCCTTCTCCATCGGCAAGCGGGGCCGGGGTTCGTGAATGTTTTTTCGCATCAGAGGCGATTCAGGGCTGAATCCTCGTTCCCACGCTCTGCGTGGGAACGTGCTCTTCGACGCTCTGCGTCGTCTTACGAACAGACGCGACGCAGAGCGTCGAAGAAGCCGTTCCCACGCAGAGCGTGGGAACGAGGGGAACGCGAGGCGATTCAGGGCGTCTTGGGCTTATCCTTCGGCTTCTCCAGCACCTCGTCGATGATACCAAACGCCTTCGCTTCCTCGGCGGTGAAGTAGTGATCGCGCTCCGTCTCCGCCTCGATCACCTCCAGCGGCTTGCCGGTGTGCTTGGCGATGATCTTGTTCAGTTCTTCCTTCATGCGGAGCATCTCCTTCATGGCGATGTCCACGTCGGAAGCCTGTCCGCCGATCTGCCCCCAGGGTTGATGCATCATGATACGCGAGTGCGGCAAAGCGTACCGTTTGCCCTTGGTGCCGCCCGTCAGCAGGATGGCCGCCCCGCTCGCCGCCGTGCCGACGCAGTAGGTCGAGATCGGACACTCGAGGAACTGCATGGTGTCGTAGATCGCCAGCGTCGCCGTCACGGAGCCGCCCGGCGAGTTGATGTAGAAGTGGATCTCCTGAGTGCGGTTCTCGTACTGCAAATAGAGCAGTTGCTGAATGGTCGCGTTGGCCAGCGGATCGCTGATGACCGGATCGTTGATCGAACTGCCGAACGTGCCGAGAAAGACGATGCGATTGTCCAGCAGCATGTCGCCGATGCCCATCTGGCGCTGCCGGGCGTAGTCGCGATTGCGCTGGGCGTGAGCCGGCCAGGGGAAACGCGGATCATCGATAATCATGGAATATTGACTCCCTTACTTGTGTTTATCTCTCCTCACCCTTCCTGGGGGAGGTGGTCAACTCTGTGCCGGCGCACCTTCGGTCGTCTCCCCCGCCTCGGCCTGCTTGGCGGCTGCGGCGACCTCGGCCTCGATGTCGCGCATCTCGCCCGGAACGGCCTGCTCCTCGACCGTTGAGACGGTTTCTTGCAGGTCCTCACCGACGGCCGTGTCCTCGTAGGTGGCGTTGTCGAGGATCACGTCGAGTACCTTCCGCTCGATCATCTCGGCGGCGACGGCGTCGAGAAGGTCGTCGCGTTCGAGCCGGGCGCGAATGCGCCGCGCCGACTCGCCGGCCTGCTCGGCCATGCGATCGATCTCGGCCTCGAGATCCTCATCGTTCACCTCGATCTTCTCGACCTCGGCGATCTTCTGCAGAACGAAATGCTCCTTGAGGCCCAGTTCCGTACTGCGGAGGATGTCCTGCTGCATCAGCCGTTGCTGCTGCTCGATCTGCTCCTCGGGTACGTTGTCGGCCCGCATTTCCATCACCTTGCGGGCCATTGCCTTGCGCGCTTGACGCAGCAGCAGATCGCGCGGCAACTCCCACTGAGCCGCGGCCGCGATGTGAGCGGTCACCTGCTCGCGGGCCACCTGCCGCTGGCGGAACTCGAGTTGCCGCTGGAGGACCACCATGATCAGTTCACGCAGGGCTTCGACCGTCGTGACGCCGAACTGTTTCAGAAACTCCTCGGTCAGTTCCGGCAGACGGACCGCCTTGACCTCCTTGATCGCCATCTCCATCTTGACCGTCTTGCCGCGCAATTCGGCGTTGGCGGCCTGCGTCGAGAGTTCCATATCGACGACGCGGGTGTCGCCGGCATTGGCGCCGGCGACCCGCTCGCCGAATTTGCGGGACATGGAGTCGCGGAGCGCCAGTTTCTTCTCGACCCGGAAAGTGATTTCCTTGGCCTCGTTGATGACCTTGTCGCCGTCCTTGAAGGTCACGTCGGCCACGATGACGTCGCCGAGTTGGGCGTTGCCTTCCGGCTTCGGCACGACCTGGCCGTGCGGCATCAGCACGCGGCGCTGTTCGCGATCAACGTCGGCGTCGCTGAAGGTGTAGACGGGCCGGTTGAGTTTCAGCCCCTTGTAATCCGGCAGATCGAACTCGGGCCGCACTTCGACCTCGAACTCGTAGACGAACGGCCCGTCCTCGGGCATCTCCATCTTCTCGGGATTGATGTTCGGCGGGCTGAGCGGAGCCAGGTCAGTCTCGTCGGCCAGTTGTTCGAGGCTGGCGAGCAGCACCTCGGTCTTGACCTGATCGCCGACTTCGGTGCGATAACGGCGCTGCACGAGTCGTGATGGGGCCTTACCGGGCCGGAAACCGGCGATATTGGCATTCTTGACCAGTTCGCCGAACTTGTCCTTGATGCGTTCGTCGATGGCCTTGCGATCGACGGTGACCTTGACGTGTTTGCGGCAAGGCCCGATGTCCTTCATCTCGACGCTCTGTTCGAGCTTCTTCGCCTTCTTGTCCTCGCCCTCCGCATTCTCGCTGGCCGGCGTCTCGACGGCGCTTTCGGCGGGCGGAATTTCGGTGGCGGTGGTGGTATTCTCGGGGGCCTGGTCCTCGGGGCGGGGTTCGTCAGTCATGAAACGTCCTCTCGTGAGCGGGTCAGCGAACAGGGTTGCAGTCCAGGCCGCGACAGGTGGATTGCGTGACCTGCACCCCGGAGTGGCACGCCGTCCCTGCGTGGAACCTCATCCAATCGTTTCCGTATTCTAGGGTCCATCCGCAAAGCAGACCAGTGTTCGATTGCGGAGTCGCCGCGATGGGAAGGATATACGAAAAAACGCCGAGGAAGTTGAGTGGGAGAGTGTTCTCTCCGGCTCCAACTTCCTCGGCGTCGAGAGCGGGTGATGGGGCTCGAACCCACGACAGCCACGTTGGCAACGTGGCGCTCTACCACTGAGC
>JBBRIK010000624.1:0-4513 GCA_038221045.1 Gemmatales bacterium | reverse complement strand
ACGCCGCGCCTTCTTACTGGTACGGCAACTGAGAATGCCTGGGGAGGCTTGTGGCCCGCGAACGTCCATCGCAGGTGGTTTGACGGCGTGATCCCCAGAGCGTGAACATCAGCCGCTCCAATCGAGGTCGGATCGTGGGTGCATCTGGGGCGTGCGGACGCGCCAGGGGAGGGCATCATTGGCAACTTCCTGAAGATTGAAGGATAAGGTAAGGCGGACGTGACGGCAATCAGAATCGGCTTCATTCGCATTGTTGCATGTAGCCCCCGATCGTGGATCGGAGGCTACAGGAAGAGAGCAACAGTCATCGATTGCCAGGGAGCGGCGTCGGCAGCGGCGGCTGGAAGGGCGGGTAGGGAGTCGGTCCGGGCGGCTGGAACTGCGGATAGGGCGTCGGCAAGGGCGCACGGAAGTTCGGCGGCAGCGTCTGAGGCTGAGGCCAGTTCGGATACGCGGCCGGGGCCTGCATCTGGAAGTGAGCTTCCAGAGGCCAGTACATGTACCACGGGCCAAGTTGCGCTTGCTGCTGCGGGTACTTGTAGACCCGGAAGTAGGCGTTGGCGCCGGCCTCGACCTTGTAGGGCCAGGGACCGTTGGCGGCCGCACGCGGAGGCTGGGCCAGCAGGAGCAGAGGCAGCGCGAAGAGACTCGCGCACATAATGCGTCTCATGACGTCCTCGATGAGAACTCGTGGTCGGGAATAGCCGGCGCTCCGACACGACACGAGGAGCCGGCGGCCAACCAAAGCATTCCCCGCGTCCGCCCGGCTCGCCAGAGAAATCGAGGCGGCGCGACGTCTCTGCGAATCGCCGCGCCGGCGCGGCACGAACAAACGCGCCGACCGTCAAAGACGAAAAGGCCCGCGAACATCTCGGACGTTCGCGGGCCACAAGCCTCCCCAGGCATTCTCAGTTGCCGTACCAGTAAGAAGGCGCGGCGTAGTAACCGGTCGTGGGATAGTACTGGTAGTTGTAGTTGTAGTAGCCGATCTGCTGGGTGCTACTCGTCAGAGCGGACTGGGCCGGGACCGACTGCGCCGGCATGGCGGTCGTCGGCATCGGATTGTAGTACTGATGGACCCCGCCGCCCTGGCCGCCGCCCTGGCCGCCGCCGTAGCCGCCGCCCTCGTATCCGCCGCCCTGGGCGCCCTGGGCGTAGGGAGCGGGACCGTTGCGGATCAGGCCAAAGAAGGCGGAGTTGTCGGATGCCTCGCGGCTGAGGTTCAGACCGACATTGAAATTGAACTTGCTCCAGGCCGACGCCTTCTGCTCCGCGATCGCCATCACCGACAGAGCGAGCGTGCAGGCAAACAGGAAACGCTTCATCGTTGTATCCTCTTCGTGTTCCGTTCCGATATGTTTCGCGGGAGGCTTTAGGAATCGATCGCACCTCGCCGGACACTCCTACTATGACCCCCTCCTGAGTCCCCGGCAGAAAATTCGAGCCGGAATTCACTCAAGTTCGAGGTCGGTCCACCTTTTCCCCCGCATTTTGCAGGAATCCGGCGAAGCTGATGGAAATGGCTCAAGTCGCATGAAACGTGTGCGCGGTCAGGACGCTCAGAACGGTTTCTTGAGCAGCGAACTCGATGAAAGGGAACGGCAGGCGAACCCGACTTGCGACATACTCCTGCTTTTGTCTATACTGCCCCGTCAACCGCAACTATGTCCAGCGCACCCGAGGGAGGGATCCCATGCGGGCCTCACTTACTGCATTGTTACCCTCCGCGCCGGTCCGCCGACTGAGCCACGCCCTCCCTCCGTCGCTCTCCGTCGTCGTCGTCAATTATCGGCAGTGGGAGTTGACGGCACGGCTCATCGATCAGTTGAGCGCTTCCGCCTCCTTTCAGCTCGGTGCGGGCGAGGTCGTCCTCATCGACAATCACTCGCCGCCGCACCGGTTGCTGAGCCGCCTGCGCCGCCGCGATGGTGTGTCGTTGCGGCGCTGGGGACGCAATCGCGGCTTCGCCCAGGCCGTCAACGAAGGAGTCCGCCTCAGCCGGGGCGAGTGGGTCCTGCTGCTCAATCCCGACATGACCGTTCCGGCCGGTTTCCTCGACGGCGTCCTCGCTCTAACTCAGCGGCTCGACCGCGACGAGCCTCGTACCGGCATTGTCGGCCTGTCGCTGCGCGACAGCGACGGCCGGCGTCAGCCTTCGACGGGTCCGTTTCCGACGCTGTTAGGCACTCTCGCCCGGCTGCTGCTGCCGCGACGCTGGCGCAAGTACGATCTCTCGGCTCAGTTCGGTCAGAAGGTCGATTGGGTCACCGGTTGCTGCCTGCTCGTGCGCCGTCAAGTACTCGACGAGTTGGGGGGATTCGATCCCGCCTTCTTCCTCTATTACGAGGACGTCGATCTGTGCCGGCGAGCGCGCGAGCAGGGCTGGATCGTGCGTCATGAACCGGGAATGTTCGTGATCCATCACGAACCGCTGCACGATCGCAGCGTCTCGCCGCATCTGCGTCTTCTGACACGTCACTCGCTGCTGACTTATGCCGCGCGGCACTGGCCCGCCTGGCAAAGCCGCTGCCTGACGCGAATCGTGCGGCTCGAAGCCGTAGCGCGAGAACGGGTGGCTCGCTGGCGCGGCGACCGAGTCGGCGGCCGGTGGATGCGACGCCTGGGCCGGCTCGCGCTGGCCATGCAGAATCAGCGATTCGAGGATGCGCGTCGCATTCTCGAACGCGCCGTCAGCGACTGGGACGCTCGTCCGCTTGCGGCGTAGCGCTGTTGAAGAGCGCTACGCCACAAGCGGCAAGTAGGATTTTCGTCCCTCGCCAGGAAGTAGACGCATGCTCCCCGAACTGTCCATCGTCATTCCCAGCCACAACCGGGCCGATTTGCTGCGCGCCTGCCTCGCCAGCGTCACCCGTCACGCCCCGCTGAACACGCAGATTATCGTCGTCGATGATGCCTCGCTTGACGGCAGCGTCAGCGACGTTGCAACGACCTTCGCCGGCGTCGAGGTGGTACGACTCGCGCAACGCAGCGGCTTCTGCCGCGCGGCCAATGCGGGGATCGCCGCCGCCCGGCAGCCCATTGTCGAGTTGCTCAACGACGACACCGAAGTCTGTCCGCACTGGGCGGACGCCGCTCTCGCCGCCTTCGCGAATCCCTCCATCGGGGCCGTCGCTCCTCTGGTGCTGCGCTGGCCGGGCGGCGAACTCGCTGACGCCTGCGTCGATAGCGCCGGCGATCGCTATCACCTGGGTGGGTACGCAGGCAAGGTCGGCCACGGTGAAGTCCTGTCGCCGCATCATCTTCGTCCGGGCTTCGTCTTCGGCGCCAGCGCTTCCAGCGCCTTCTATCGGCGCGATGTGCTTCTCGACGTCGGCGCCTTTCCCGACTCCTTCGGCGCTTACTTCGAGGATGTCGATCTCTCCTTTCGTCTGCACTGGGCGGGACGACGCGTCTGGTACGAGCCGGCCTCGCGCGTCTTGCACCACGTCTCCGCCTCCTATGGCTCGCGTCCCCCCGATGACGTCCTGACCCGCCAGTCGCGCAATGAGGAACTGGTCTATTGGCGGAACCTGCCGGCGATGCACCTCCTCCTCGGAATGCCGTTGCATCTCGTGGTGTTGCTGGCCAAGGGGTGGCGGCGCTGGCGACAGGGAGAGTTGACGCCCTTCCTGCGCGGCCGGCTGCAAGTCCTGAGTCACTTGCGTGAATTGTTCCGCCATCGTCGCCATCTGCGAAAACTGGGTGGCTCTCCCCGCCTGAAGGAATGGCTTGAATTCACGTCCGCCGATAAGATGAAGAAGCCGTTGGCCCGCACTTCGAGGGCGTGACGCTCCAGGAGCTTTCTTTCGATGAGTCTATCATCCACACACAATCCCGAAGCGTCCGTCCGCAGTCGTTACAGTGAAGCCGCGCAGCAGCCCGAAGAGGCGCTGTGCTGTCCAATCCGTTACGATCCGCGCTACCTGGCCGCGATCCCGCAAGAGGTGCTCGAACGCGATTACGGATGCGGCGATCCGACGCCTCACGTCCGTCCAGGCGACACGGTCCTCGATCTCGGTGCCGGCGGCGGCAAGGTCTGCTTCATCGCCGCCCAGGTCGCCGGTCCTTCGGGACGTGTGATCGGCGTCGATTGCAATGCCGAAATGCTCGCGCTGGCGCGGCGCAATCAGCCGCTCGTCGCCAAGGCGCTCGGTTACGATAACGTCGAGTTCCGCTGCGGCCTGATCCAGGACCTTCGCCTCGACCTCGACGTTCTCGCCGTCGAGCTGAAGAAACGGCCCATCGTCGATCAGCAATCCTGGCTCGACCTGCGACAACTCGAAGACCGTCTGCGCCGCGAGAAGCCAATGGTCGCCACGGACAGCATCGATTGCGTGCTCTCCAACTGCGTCCTCAATCTGGTGCGTATGGAGGATCGCCGGCAACTGTTCGCCGAACTGTTCCGCGTGTTGAAGCCCGGCGGGCGGGCGGCCATCAGCGACATCGTCTCCGACAGGGACGTGCCGGAAGCGATGCGGCACGATCCGCAGTTGTGGTCCGGCTGTATCTCGGG
>JBBRIK010000623.1:0-4520 GCA_038221045.1 Gemmatales bacterium | reverse complement strand
CGGCCGGCGCGGACCCGACCGATCTGGTTGCCGCTCTGGTGCGCCAGAAGAAGGGGGCCGAGGCGCTGACGGCAGCGCTGGCCAATCTCAAGTTGCCGGCGGACGTGGCCAAGATCGCGGCGCGTGTCGCGCGTTCCTCGGGACGCGACGTCGGCAAACTGCCGGAAGTGCTGCGGACCGCTGGTGGTCTCACCACTCCCGTGCGAGTCCTGTCGAAGAAGCAACTCGATGACCTGCTTGACGAGGTGAGCAAGAAGGGCAGCGCGGTCCGAGGCGAGGTCGTCTATCGCCGCAAGGACCAGGCGTGTCTGAAGTGTCACGCCATCGCCGGCGCGGGCGGCCTCGTCGGGCCGGATATGTCGAGCATTGGGGCCAGTGCCCAGCCGGACTACCTCGTCGAGTCGCTGCTGCAACCCAACGCGAAGATCAAGGAAGGCTATCACTCGCTGATCGTGACGACGGAACGCGGCCAGATCTTCACCGGCGTCAAGGTGCGCGAGACCGGCAAGGAATTGATCCTGCGCAACGCCGAGGACAAGGAACTCGTCATTCCGAAGAAGGAGATCGAGGACAACAAGAACGGCGGCTCGCTGATGCCGGAGGGCCTGACCGATGAACTGACGCGCGGCGAACTGATCGATCTTGTGCGATTCCTGTCGGAGTTGGGCAAGGTGGGGCCGTTCCAGATCGGCAAGGAGAGACCCGTCCGTCGCTGGCAGGTGCTGGAGTCGAGCAAGGATGTGTTCAGCAACCTGATCCGCAATGGCCTCGCGGCCGGGGCGAGCGACGCCCCCTGGCAAACGTGGTCGTCGGCCTACAGCACGGTCGGAGGAGTGCTGCCGTTGGAGGACGTGCCGGCGATGAAGGTTCGGCGGGTGCTGGAAGACCTGACGCAGACGCTGGGACTGGCGCGCTGTCAAGTGGAAGTAACGACGCCGGGCAAGGTGAAACTGCTGTTCAACTCCGTCGAGGGTCTGAGCGTGTGGCTGGACGGAGCGCCGCTGGAGGCGAACAAGGAAATGGTCGTCGATCTCAAGAGCGGACTGCACACGCTGACCGTCGGCCTGGAGCGCGAGAAGCGGCGCGAGGGAGTGCGCGTCGAAGTGGGCGACGTGGTGGGATCGGCGGCGCAAGTGCGCGTCGTCGGGGGGAAGTAACCGCTTGCGGCTTTGCAGAGCTTTCTGCAAAGCCGCAAGCGGCGGTCAGGGGGTTTCCGGCACCGGCGGCTTGTAGAGGCTGGCGACGGCGCTGGGGACGTCGGCAAAGACCTCAAACGGCGCGCGCGTGAAGCCCTTGGTGCTGATGAGGCGCGTGACGGCGAATATCTCATGCACCTCGGGTGACAGATGGCACAGCAGCAGTTTGCCGGTCTGCTGGCGCAGCAGGCGATGTAGGCTCAGCAGCGGGCGAAAGCCGGAACTGGACAGGAACGTCACCCGGCTGAAGTCCAGCACGACGTTCTGAGCCTGAGACTGGACGACGACGGCGAGAAGCTGGTCCCGCAGCGCATCCGCGATCTCGTCGCCGAGGATTTGCGCCTCGGCGATGGTCAGGACGATAACGGGACACACCAGATGGGAGTCATTTGGTTGGGTCGTCATGGTACTTCCGGTGCGGGGCATGAGAAATCGTAAGTCATTGTTGAGAATACCGCAAATCGCGGCGGACGCAACGGAGAAAGTATCCGTCAGGGAGCAGGCGCGGCCTGGCCGTCGATGTAAATCGTGTTCGCGGCATTGACGGCCAGAGGCGGCCAGGTGGACAGGCCAGCACGGCCCGCAAGACGCCATCGCGGCTCAGTACCCAGGAGCGAACGACGAAACCTGCCGCCAGAGGGATCGTCTGCCCTGTCCTTCAGGTCCCAGTTGGGACACCACTACTTTTCTGGCTGCTGGGACACGGCGAACCTCGGCAAAGACGGGTGGGCAAGGATGTCGTCTGCTACAATATCCCTTCGCAGGATGCACTCCAAGAGCGTAATCGATCGAGGAGTCCTCCCTCATGGCCCGCGAAAAACCTCCCGTTCTGCGTCTGCGCGATCTCGCTCCCAGCGAGCAACCGGCCGATTTCTTCGCGCTGCTCGCCGCACGCGTCCGGGCCATGACGCACAAGGGCAAACCTTTCTACACCTGCCGGTTTCGCGACGCTCAGCGCACGGCCAGCGTCGTCCTGTGGTCCGACAGCCCGCGCTTCGAGGTCTGCGAAAAGGAGTGGAAGGAGGGTCAGTTCTTCAAGCTCCGCGCCACCTACGGCGAGAGCGAGCGCTACGGTCCGGTCCTCGAAATCGCGGCCATTCGTCAGACGATTGACGCCGACCGCGTCGACGGCTTCGATCCGGCCCTGCTCGTGGACCACTCGCGCTTCGACTCGGCGACAATGCTGCTGGAGTTGGGCACCCTAATCGAGGAACACCTTCACGACCTTCCTCTGCGCCGGTTGGTGCTGACGCTGCTGGAGCGTCACGCGGAAAGAATCCAACGTGTGCCGGCGACCCAGAACAAGTTCTACCCGTTCGCGGGTGGGCTGCTGGAACACACGCTCTCGGTAACGCGAACGTGCCTGCTGCTGGCGGATCGTTATGTCGAGTTCTACAAGGAGTTGAAACCGCCGCTCAATCGCGACCTGCTCCTCGCCGCCGCTGCCCTACACGACCTGGGACGCGCCGTCGAGTTCGAGGATGAGCTGGGCTTGCAGGTGTCGGTGCCGGGCCGAATGTTCGGTCATCTGATGCTGGGCCGCGATCTGGTCCGCGAGGCGGCGAAGGAGCAGGGCGACGTCAGCGCCGAGATGGTGCAGATGCTCGAGCATCTGATCGTGTCGCATCTGGCGCTGCCCGAATGGGGATCGCCGCGCTTGCCGTTGATTCCCGAGGCGCTGATCCTGCATCACGCCGACGATCTCGACGCGAAACTGGAGATGTACGTCCGCTGTCTGTCCAACGATCAGACGACGGGGCCATTCACCGAGCGCGATCCGGTGCTGGGCAAGGCGCTGTTCAAGGGACGGAGCGTGTGAGGCGCGAAACGACGGAGCGCGAAACGCAAGCAAAACGGGGGCTTGTCGTTTCGCGCTCCGGGTAGCACCGTGTTACAATCAACGTGCTACCCTCTTCTCCTCGCAAGGGACCGCGACCGATCATGGAAGCCCAGCGCCCGATCAGCGAGCCGCCACGATCTGCCGCAGCCCCGACGTTTCAACGCCCCTGGCTCCTCGTCCTGCTGACCGTCCTGCTGTCCTTGCTGCAATCGCCTGCCTGGCCAGGTCGCTCCGCCTCCATCTGGATGCCGGCGAGCGGAATCGTTTTCGCTCTCGGCGTCTGGCACAGCTACCGGATTGTCCCGCTCCTGCTGCCCGCCGCCCTGCTCGCCGGTCTTCGCGCGCTCCTGTTCGGCCCCTCTTCCTCTGAGACTGTCCGCTGGGAACCGCTTCTTGCCGAATCTCTCTACGAGGGTCTCTTCCAGACGAGTGCGGTACTCGCCGCTCTCTGGATCTATCGCTACGGGGGCGGCGAGGCGGACCTGCGCGACCCGCACTCGGCCCTCAGCTTCCTGTTGCTGCCCGGTCTGCTCCTCGGCGTCCTCGCTCTGCTCCGCGCTCTGCCTGTCTGGCTGTTCGCTCCCGAATCCTTCTCACTCCTCCGCGAGACGGCGGTGAGCTGGATCGCGGAGGGACTCGGTCTGGTCGCGCTGGCACCTCCCCTGCTCATTCTCGGCACGCCCTGGATGATCCGTCAGAGATTCACGGGCAGCAATGGCTGGTGGGACGGCCGTTCGGGTGAGAGCGTCCTCTCGGGCCGCACACCGCTGGCGGGACGGTTCCGTCATCTGAAACGAAGCGACTGGCTCGAAATCGGCTTGCTCGCCGCCGGGACCGCTCTGCTGAGCGTGCTGCTAACGGTCGCCATCTCTCCGGAAGACCCCGGAGGCTGGCAACTCTGGGGCGCTCCCCTGCTGCTCGTCGTCTGGGCCGCCATCCGTCAAGGCCTGCAAGGAGCGCCGCTCGTGGCCAGCGCCGGGACAGCGAGCGCCCTGGTGTTGCTCGAGCTGCGCTGGCCCGAACTGGCCATGCCGCTGCTGGCGCAGGGCAACCTCCTCGCCCAGTGCGCCACCGCTCTGCTCGTCGCTTCCTCCGTCAGTTGGGTCCGCGCCAGCGAACAGCGCTATCGGCAGGTCGTCAGCCAGATTCCTGTCGTCCTCTACTCGACCCGGCTGCTGCCCGCGCGGCAGGGAGAACCCCTGGCCGCCGAGATCCTCTTCGTCAATCCGCCCAGCATCGCCATCCTCGGCTGTCGTCCGGAAGACTTGCTCGGGAACCACGAGAAGTGGATGAATCGCGTCCATCCCGAGGACCGCGAAATCCTCCAGGCCGCCCTCGCCCAACTGAGCCGGCAGACGCAGCCCGTCGTCTGCGAGTATCGACTGGTCCCCAACCTGGGCGACGTCAACGAACCGTTCAACCCTCATCGCTCGCCGCTGCCGGAGCCGAGAACGCGCTGGGTCCGCGACGTCATGGTGCCGAAC
>JBBRIK010000622.1:0-4536 GCA_038221045.1 Gemmatales bacterium | reverse complement strand
CTAAGCCGCAAGCGGCGAAGCCATCACATCGTGGGAGATTCTTCCTTGCCGTGACCTTCCTCCATCTCCTTGAGTTTCTGCTCAATCTCGTCGTCGGGCGGGATGGTGCCGCGCTCCTGAGCCTTGTGGTAGTCGCGCTCGAACGCCCGCAGAGTCCCTCGACTCGCCAGACGAGCGATCGGACCCATATTGTCGATGAACAGCACGCCGTGCAGATGATCGATTTCATGCAGCAGAACTCGAGCGGACAGGTCGCTGGCCGTGATCTCGATTCCCTGGCCGTCGAGGTTGTAGCCCTGCACCACGACCGTCTTGGCGCGGCGCACTTTCTGATACAGCATGGGGAAACTGAGACAGCCCTCTTCGCCTTCCTGGCTCCCCTTGCGGTCCATGACGACGGGATTGATCAGGACGCGCTCGTTTTCCTTCTGCTCGGGGTCGGCGAGGTCGTTCATGACGAGCAACTGAAAGGGCCAGGCGACCTGATTGGCAGCGAGTCCGAGGCCGTGCGCTTCGTACATCAATTCGAGCATGCGCCCGGCGACGAGGCGCACGTCCTTGTCGATCATCGTGAGCACACGCGACTTGTGGCGCAGCGCGGGATGAGGATAGTTCACAATCTGCATCGGAAGCGGCCGTCCTGCAATGGCGTCCTCGAAACCCAAAACCAATCATCCCATTATAATGCCCGCGAGCGATGCGCGTAGCGTCCCTCCGTCTTCTTCTCTCCATACTCGAAAACCTGCGCTCGATGCACGTTCCCGGATTGCCGGATCCCTGAGCGTATTCGCGTCTCATTCACTCACTATTCGAGGAGAGACTCCGTGTTGCTCGTCCCAGGGCCGCGACGGCGAAGATGATCGGATACAGCTTCTCGTAGTACCACAGCTTCGCGAAGTAGAAGCCGATCGGCGTCGGCTCGTGCAGTCCCCCTGCTTCAACCCGTTCGATGAGCCATTCCAGTCCGCGCGCGACCGCCGCTTGCGGCTTTGCAGGCGCGTCCAGCAGCGCCTCGACGGCGAGCGCCGTCTCCTCGATGCTCGACGGCGTCCCCTTGAGTCCGCCCCAGCCGCCATCGTCGTTCTGATTGTCGAGCAGCCAGCGCACGCCGCGCTTTGCCGGCTCGGTATCCATCAATTCCAGGTCGCGATAGGCGGTGAGGACGCGAGAAGTGCCGTAGGTTGGGTTGATGTCGTCCGGCGCGTGCTGGTTACCGAACCAAAGGGGGAGCCATGAGCCATCGGGACGCTGTGATCGCGCAAGATATCGGAAGCCATTGGGGACTGAATCCCCTGACATGCGCGGCAGGTACTCTAAATCGAGTTTGCCACCCAGCCAGGCAAGACTGAGCAGCGCGCGGATGTTGTGGGCGGTCAGATCGGTGCCGCTGCGGTCGAACGGAAGCGATCCCCACCCGCGACAGAATGTCGGCCAGCCCCCATCGCGGTTCTGGAGAGCGCGTATCCAGTTACGCGCGAAGCCCCACCTATGCCATCCCTCCCCTTCAGAGAATCTCAACCTGGTTCTCTCCAGGTTGACCATCGCCAGGACGGCTCCAGGCGTATCATCGCCATCGGGTACGGCCCCTGGCAGTGGTGTCCAGGAAAAGGCCCCTGGTGCAGCGCCGGTGAAGGGATGATACTCCATGTACTGCTGGTCCATCAGCCATTTGTAGACTTCTCTCTTGCGATCGATGTTGTCGAGTTCATTTGCTGCGGCCAGAGCATTGATCGCCAGCGTCGTCACCCACGTTGACAGGTTCGTATCGATCGGCCAACTGCCATCAGGACGCACCGACTGCGCGATGAACTCCGCTCCTTTTCGCGCCACCGGATGCCCCGCATGGCCAATGCTCGCCAGGCTCAGCGTCACGAAACTTGTCAGCGGCGTCGCTTCGAGGAAGCCGCCATTCGACGGCTGAATGCCCTCCAGTACGCGCAGGCTCTTGCGCAGCGCCAGTCGCCGGACGACGCGAGCGATCGGGTTCCACGGCTTGCGATGGTGATAGACGCACTGCCCAATCGCGATCAAGGCAGGCAGCGCATAACTGACGACGTGAAGACGAAGAAAGCGAAAGAGTTTCTGGGGGAAACAGGCCAACTCGAACGGCAGCGACGGCACCTCATTCCACGACACCATGCCGGCCAGGGCGCACGTCGTCAGGATCGGCACGGCGAAAGTGCGGTCCTTGCCGTAGCGCCGCCGCACCGCTTCGGACTGCTCCTCGGGAGTGGAGCCGTGACGCTCCGTCACCCAGCGATCAGCGTGCTCCAGTGCGTGCGCGAAACGCAAAGCAGCGCCACTCAATCGGAAGGCGGCGCGGCAGAGCATCGTCGTCGAGATGTTGCTGAAGCTCTTGATCGTATCGCCCCAGCCGCCGTCCTCGTTCTGGTGCGCGGCCAGCCACGACAGGCCGCCCTCGATCAGAGGCTGGAAACGATCGTGAGGCGCGAGGAAGCGCTGGACTTGCGAAAGCGCCATCACTGCCGTCGCGGTGGACAGGGCGGAGACGGACAACTCACCGATCCAGTAGCCGTCGGGATGACGTTCGGCGAGCAGAGCGGCGAGAGCTTTCCGGTAGGCGGCTTCGAGGCGGTCGCGCATCCGCCTACTGTAGAGGAGCGCGTGCGGGACGGCGAGCGAAGGGATACCCCGCTCGCGCGTTCGCCTCAGCGTCCGAGCGGCTGGGCCGGCCGATAGTGGAACGCTTTCAGATAGTCCATCGATCCCAGCGGCGAATAGGTCGGGAGGGTCGTCACGGCGTAGGTCGGTTTGCCGATGGGAGCGTTGATCTTCGGCAGCAGCCCCATGAGCGTGAATTTGTTGTTGGTCGTGCTGGTGGGAATCGTGAAGGTGCTGGGGTCGGGGCCCGTGGGCTTCGAGCCGAACAGGTTCGGGTCGAAACCGAAGAACCCATGCCCGCGTCGCGATTGCGCCTGAGCCGACGCTGTCACCAACAGCGCCAGTCCCAGCGCCAATCCCATTATTCCGCGCATAGTCTCCCCCTCTTTCGGATTTGCCTGTCGAATCTTGGGAATTGAAGGAGAGGGAGAATAGCGTGCAGCGCGAGTCTGTCAATCCCAGTTCGGATCAGAGGAGCGCCCCGGGCGCACGACATGGTTTGCAGACGGTCCGCAGTCTTCCTACACTGGCTCTTGGAAATACGTAACTGCAATGGCGTCTATGGCATCGTCCAGCCCAGCGGCGAGTTCACCGTCCACGACGGACTGCCCGCCGGCAAGTACATCCTCGCCGTGCGCCAGTACGATAGCGGCCCGCAAGGCACCGACAGTCTCAAGGACAAATTCCGCTTCAAGAACAGCAAGATCGTCGAGGAGATCTATGAGGATCGCGTTCTCGACATCGACCTGGACAAGTACAAGTGACCGGCGCGAGTCCCCTTCATGCCCCGCAGCGACAGCGAAACCGATGTGGCCGAGATGGCCGCCAGGCTCATCGCCAACATTGAAAAAGTCATCATCGGCAAGCGCCAGCAACTGACGCTCTGCCTCGTCGCCTATCTCTGTGAAGGACACATCCTCCTCGAAGACGTTCCAGGGACGGCCAAGACCATGCTTGGGCGCGCCCTCGCCCGCAGCGTCGGCTGCACCTTCAAACGCATCCAGTGTACCCCCGACCTGCTGCCCACCGACGTCACCGGCGTCTCGGTCTTCAACCAGAAGACGACGGAATTCGAGTTCCGGCCCGGTCCCCTCTTCGCTCAGACCGTCCTCGCCGATGAGATCAACCGCACAACGCCGCGCACGCAAAGCGCCTTGCTCGAGGCAATGGGGGAACGCCGCGTCACGGTTGACGGCCAGACGTACACGCTCAAGCCTCCCTTCCTCGTCATCGCCACGCAAAATCCGATCGACCACGAGGGGACGTTTCCTTTGCCCGAGGCCCAACTCGATCGCTTTATGCTGCGGCTCAGTCTCGGCTATCCGACGCTGGAGGAAGAAGGCAAAATGCTCCTTCGGCTTCAGAAGTCGCATCCCATCGACGACCTCGCCTCGGTCGCCAATGCGGCCGAGGTCCTCGCCTGTCAGGAAGCAGTGCGCGACGTCCATCTCGACGACAAAGTCCGCCGCTACCTGCTCGAAATTGTCCAGGCGACGCGCGAGCATAACGAGGTGCTGCTGGGCGGCAGTCCCCGCGCCTCGATCGCTCTGTTCCGCACCGCGCAGGCGTTCGCTGCTGTCAACGGGCGTAACTTCGTCCTGCCCGACGACATCAAAAAGATGGTGATGCCGGTCCTGGGCCATCGCGTCATCCTGCGTCCCGAGAGCCGGCTGCGGCGCATTACCGTGGCCGCCATCCTGCGCGAAATCCTCGATGAGGTAGCCGTTCCCGTTCCCTCGACGCAAAGCGAAGAGTGACCGGGCCTCTCCGTCAGGGGTGTGGCAAATCTTTCGGGAGTCCCTACGCTACGAGAGAAGCTCGGCTGCGGAAGCCGGGCAGGATGCACATTTCTCTTGGCGGACAGGAGCAGTCCATGCCCTCTGAACCTACCTTCTCTGCCGACGCCCTCCTGAA
>JBBRIK010000621.1:0-4540 GCA_038221045.1 Gemmatales bacterium | reverse complement strand
AAGAGGCTTCCCTCTCTGCTTCGGACCGCAAGGGGCTACTTCTGAAACACTTTCTTCACAGGACCCGCTTTCGCCTTGCGGATGGCACTCTGCTTGCGGAGTTCCGCGCGTCGCCGAGCCTCACAGGGCTTCTCGTAGTATTTCCGCTTCCGCAACTCCTTTTGAATCCCACTGCGTTCGAGCAATTTCTTGAAGCGACGCAGCGCCAGACCGATAGGCTCGCGATCGTGAACACGCATCCGCAAAGGCATTCTCGTTACCTATCCTTCCTTTATCAACACGAAGTCCGGATCGAGCTGCCGATCGGCGATCGGCCCCAAAGGATCACGGCAGAAAAAACAACACATCACTCTATAACGTAGCCAGCTCTCTTCCGCGCGTCAAGTCAACCGCGCAAGATGCAGCAGCGCGCCGACCACTCCTTCCGCCGTGTATTTGCTCGCCTCCGCCGCCACGACCCACCCCAACTCACGCACAGCGGCGCTCGTCACCGGGCTGATCGTGACAATTCGGCCTTTGCCTTCCGCCAGCGCTCTCCTCGCTTTCTCGTCGAGCAGCCGATGCAGCGAACGGGCGATGTTGGAACTCGTCAGCGTGATGAAGTCGATTCGTCCGTCCGCCAACATCTCGTTGACGGCCCCTTCGACCGTCTCGACGTCCTTCTGAGAATAGACGGCCACTTGCTCCACTCTCGCCACCTTCGCCAGTTGCTCGCGGAGGACCTCGCGCCCGCGATCCGCTCGCGCCAGCAAGATGTTCCTTCCGGCGACCAACGGCGTCAGGGCCGCGGCAAGGTCTTCCGAGCGATACGACTCGGGAACCACATCCGGCTCCAGATGGAACCCCCGCAGGGACTCGGCCGTCGCCGGACCGATGGCCGCCAGGCGAAGGTGGCCCAGCGCTCGCAAATCGCGTTTCGAGTGTCGCAATCGACGCATAAAGTACAATACTCCATTGACGCTTGTGAAGACCAACCAGTGAAACTCGCCAAGCCGGGCAAGGACATCATCGACCGGCGTCCAGTCCTCCGGCTCCGCAATGACGACGGTTGGCTGAGAAAAGACCTCCGCGCCGAGTTCCTCCAGGCCGGCGATCAGTCCTTCCTCCTGTCCCGCCGGGCGCGTCACTAGCACGCGCCGGCCGAAGAGGGGCTTCTTCTCGAACCAGGCGATCTGGGGACGCAGCGACACGACTTCGCCGACGACGAACAGGGCCGGCGCGGTCACTCCCGCCTGGCGAACCGCTTCCGGCAGCGTTCGCAGTGTCGCATCGATGGTGCGTTGTTTTCCGAGGGTCGCCCACTGCACGACGGCAGCCGGCGTCTCGGGATCCTTGCCCTGCTCGATGAGCGCCGTCGTCAGTCTTTCGAGCCGGCTGACCCCCATGTAGAACACCAGCGTCCCCGGAAAGCTCGCTAGCGCGGACCAGTCGAGGAAGCTATCGGGCTTGTCGGGATTCTCGTGGCCGGTGATGAAGGCAACGGCGGAGGCGTGCTGGCGATGGGTCAGCGAAATCCCGGCATAGGCGGCGGCCCCCAGGGCAGCCGTCACGCCGGGAACGATCTCGAAATCAATCCCCGCCTCGCGCAGCGCCTGCGCCTCCTCGCCTCCCCGGCCGAACACCAGCGGATCGCCGCCCTTGAGCCGAACGACGGTCCGTCCCAGTTTCGCCGCCTCGATCAGCGTCCGGTGAATGTGCGGCACCCGGTCCGTATGGTGTTCGGCCAACTCGCTCACACAGATCTTCTCGGCTCGCCCGGCGAAGGCGAGAGCGCGGGGCGAGACGAGTTGATCGTACAACACGAGATCGGCGCGTTCGAGGCAGCGGACGGCGCGCAGAGTGAGCAGTCCGGTGTCACCGGGTCCCGCACCGACCAGGAACACTCGCCCCTGCGCGCTCACACCTCGATCATCTCCTCGGGATCGAGTTCGTCTTCCTCGAACTTCGGCTGCGGATACATCATGCACAGGTAGATACCCAACTCGAACAGCAGGCACATGGGAATCCACAGGAAGAGCATGCTGTACGGATCGGTCGAGGGCGTGATGACGGCGGCGAAGACGGCCATGACGAACCAGATGATCTTGCGCTTGGCACGGAACGACTCGACGCTGAAGATCCCAATGCGATAGATGAAGAGCATGATCAGCGGCGTCTGGAACGACAGGCCGAAGACGACCGGCATCATGATCGCGAAGCCGAGCCATTCACTGAGGCGCAAATCCGGTTCGAGGCCGATCCACTCGTTGAACCAGAGCAGGGCCTCGATCGACTTGGGAATCACGAAGAACTGGCAGATAACCACACCGAACACGAACAGGCCGAGGCTGAACGGCAGATAGACGTTCACCAGTCGTTTCTCGGTCGGATACAGGCCGACGGCGATGAACGACCAGACTTGATAGAAGATCCACGGCGCTCCGATAACGAAGCCGGTGACGAGCGAGACCTTCATGTAAACGACGAACGCTTCCTGCACGCTCAGGGTTGACAAAACGGGGCGTTTGCCGACTTCCTGCATGGCAGGATTCATGGCGATGGCCCAGTCGAGCGGAGCGGCGATCTTGACCCAAATCGGTACGCCTGCACTGACTTCGTGATTTTCGTCCGGTTTCTCTCTCGCCCTCACTGCCTCCAGGTCGTTTTTGGCGAGCGCCTGGAGCTGTTGGTCATCAAAGGTCATCTGCACCCAGGCCGTTGATTTGTTCAGTTCTTCGAGTTTCTTGTCATCCCCTTCCTTCAACTTCCTCTTCGTTTCCTCGATCCGGCGATCGTGGAAGGCTTGCAGCTCCACCTCGACCGGATGGGCGATGAAGACGAGGACCTGCTTGCCGATCAGAAACCCGAGAATACACGAGAAGAAGAAACCCTTGACGGCTCGCCACAGGTGGAGGCGAAGGTCTTCGAGATGATCGCCGAAGCTCATTCTCGTTTCGGAGAAGAAGTCATCGTGATCGACGTCATGATTGTCCTGGCTCATCGGTGATTCACCGTGCAGGGCGCAGACAGGAGTGGAGAGTTACGGAGCAGAGAGGAGCGCGGGATCTCCGCCCGGAATCAGACCGGGAGCCTGCTGTGCATGCCGGAGAGGTAACGCTCCCCGGAAGGCGCGGAGTGCGCCGGGGGAGGTGCGACCGATGGGGATATCCTAGTAAGCTTGCGTGGATGGCACAAGCACATCATGGGCGACTGTGACGGATTTTCCGTCCGGGTCCGGGTCAATCGGCCGAAGAAACGGGTTTTTCCGTGCTGTGCGCTTTCGCGGAGAAATGGGAGTCGATAATGATGGTAGTCATTCGAGAACGTCACCCCAGCGAAAGGAGCGCTGCCGCGATGCGCCGGATCCTTTACTTCGGTATCGTCTTGTTGGTAGGCTGTCAGGGTGTGGCCAAGCCGCGCGACCGGCGCGGCGACTTGACGCGGGTGGACAATCCCGCCCTGTCCATCGAGGAGCAAAAGCAACTGGGTCGCGACCGCCTCGCCCTGCCCGATGCGTCAAGGACGCTCGTGCCGCGCAGTTCCGCCGACCTGAACGGACCCTACAATCGATAATCAACTTCGCGCCGCAACGAGGGAAGCACCATGAGACGCGGACTGCCGGCCTGTCTTGGCCTTGTGCTGCTGGTGGGATGCCAGAGCGTTCCGGAGCAGGATGCTATCCGTCCTCTGCGCGACAACGGTCCCAAACTGAAGTACGACGAGTTGCTGCTCCGCGCCCGCCGCCAGGTGGACGTGCTGACGGAGAAAGCGTTGACCGAGAAGAACTGGGGCGACGTGCAGGACGGCTGCACCGCGCTGGAGCAGACAGTCAAGCTGCTGCCGGCTGCTCCCGAGGCACCGGAGAAGGAGAAACGCGGCGCGATGCTGCGCATGACAGAGTCCATGACGCGAGACGCCCGCGCCTTGAAAACGGTTGCGGCGGAAGTGGAGAAGTTGACGGGCGCCGAGCAGGCGAAGAAGATGAAGGAAGCGGACGAGGCGATTCTCAGCCTGACGAAGTCCGTCCGCATCCTCTGGAAGACCAACTGACGATGCGGCCAGGCCGCGGAGAAACGTTCGTCATGCAGCCAATTTTACCCATGTGGTTCAAGCAGCGTCAGGGCAAACTCGAAGCCGCCGGCGAGAACACCTTCAAGGCCGTCGCGCCGCAGCAGGGCGATGCGTTTCTGAGCATTCGCCAGGGCGACAACGGCAAATGGAGCGCGTCGGTTCGTCTGAGCGCCGATGGCGAGGAAGTCGCCGCAACGCCTCCGGAGTCGCCGACGCCGGTGCTGGCGTGGGAGGCGGCGTTTGAGTTGTATCGCCAGACGGCAATCGTTTGACGGTCCTTCTTGCCGCTTGCGGCTTAGCGGTCACTCTGGAGTACCACGACCCAACCGTTCTGTTGAGGTTCTTTCAGGTAAACAATCGGTGAACCCATCTCGTTCTCTCGGTTTTGTTTATCCCGCCCCTACTGACCTGTTTTCGGCGCAGCTGCTGCGGCATACTGTTTGGTATGCCAGCCGTTGATCTTCTCCTGTGTGCCGATGATTCGCCTTCT